>JAZFUS010000347.1:0-2779 GCA_036447315.1 Dehalococcoidia bacterium | reverse complement strand
CCTCCTAAATTCATTATATGCGAACCGTTCTGCCAAAGCAACGCAAATCCGGCTTGAATAGTCGAAGGAACATGATGTAGAATAGTTGGGCTTTTTGCGATGAAATGAGGCGGTTCGGATGATAGGACAGAGGTGCAAAGGGACCAGGGACCTTCTTCCCCCGGACATGAGAAGGTTTCGTCATATCGAGGAGGTATTTCGCGCCTCATGCCAGGGGTGGGGCTACGAGGAGGTCAGGACCCCCGTCCTGGAATACCTCCATCTCTTTACCGCCGCCGGCACCCTGACCCCCAGCATGTTGAGCCGGGTCTACTCCTTTCTGGACTGGGATGGCTGGAGTGGGGAGAGGGTGGTCCTGCGGCCCGATGGCACCATCCCCGCCGCCCGGCTCTTCCTCAACGAGATGGAGGGGAAGAAGACGGCCCGGATGTTCTATGTGGAGAATGTGTTCTCCTTCGAGGAAACGGGCACCCAGGCCCGGGAGCGGTGGCAGTGTGGGGTGGAGCTTTTGGGCGGCAGTTCCCCCATGGCCGAGGTGGAGCTGATCCTGCTGGCCCTGGAGATCCTCCGAGGGATGGGCCTGGAGGGGGTGGGGGTTTGTTTAGCCCACACAGGATTTTTGAGGGCCCTCCTGGGGGCTCTGGACCTGGGGGTGGAGGAGCAGGAGGGGCTGCTGGACCAGATCCTGGATGGCAATGCCCGGGCCCTGGAAGCGATAAAGCCCGCCGATGCCGAGCTGCAACGGGCTATCTCATTGCTCTTTGAGCTTAAGGGCGATTCCCCCGCCTTTCTCAAGAACCTTCGGGCCCTGCTGGTACCCCATCACCCCGGCCTGGCCTCCAGCCTGGATGATTTTCTTCAGGTGGCCGAGCTTCTTACGGGGCTGGGCTGTGGCTATCGCATCGACATGACCTCGGGGAAGGGCTTCGAGTATTATACCGGGGCGGTTTTCCAGTTCTATGCCGGTGACGAGAAGGTGGGTGCGGGGGGGAGATATGACCACCTGGTCCCTCTCCTGGGTGGGGAGGACCTACCCGCCTCGGGTCTGGCCCTCTACATGGAGCCACTGATGAGGCTGACCGCTCCCCCTGCCCCGTCGATGCAGGACCGCAGGGTGCTGGTCGTGGTAGGGACGGGGGGGGAGCTGAGCTCGGGTTTCGGGGTGATGCGGAGCCTGCGGGAGGCGGGATTTAATGTGGAGCTTGACCTGGGCCGGGGTGAGACCTCGGCTTACCGGTGGCGGCTTCTGGTCCCGGGCGGCAAGGGGGCTCCGCTGGTTTTGACCGAGTCCGGTGCGAAGAAGGGCCTGGAGTGCTCTTCGGCGGCCGAAGTGCTCAGGGCCCTGGAGGAGACCCCCGGAGAAGACCCCCGGAGGAGACCATGAAACTGGCCCTGCCTAAGGGGAAGCTTATGGCCCGGACCGCGTCGTGGCTGGAGGGGGCCGGAATGGGTCTTTCCGACTATTTCGAGGGGTCTCGCAGCTATCGCATGAGCTCCGGCAGCCTCCCCGGCCTCCGGGCCAAGATATTCCAGGAAAAGGATATCCCCATTCAGGTGGCTATGGGCAACTATGACCTGGGTATCTGCGGGTTGGACTGGATCGATGAGCTCCTGGCCAAGTATCCCGCCAGCGCCCTGGTGAAGGTGAGGGGCCTGGGGTATGGCCGGGGCAGCCTGAGCCTGGTCTGCAGTCCGCTCTCCGGTATCGACTCCCTGGACCGGCTGAGGATGAACGGCACGCCCCTTCGCCTGGTCAGCGAGTATCCCAACCTGGCCGAGGCCTTCGCCCTCAAGCTCCGGCTGAGGCGGTTTCAGGTGCTGCCCCTGTGGGGGGCGGCCGAGGTCTACCCCCCGGAGAGCGCCGACCTCGCCCTCATTTCCTCATGGGGTGGGGGCGCTGTTCCGGGGCTTTTGTCCCTGTCCAGCCTTCTCCAAACCTCGGCATTCCTTATAGCCAACAGGGACAGCTGGGAGAGGGAAGATATAGCTGAGGCCGTGGGCCGCTTGATGGGGGCCGCGTCCCCGGTGGAGGAGGCCGAGGGCCCGACAGGGGAAGCGCCGCCCTCCCCACCCGGAGGCGGCGGGGACTCAACCCGCCTGGCCCTCCCCGATGGCCATCAGCTGCCCCCTACGGCGGAGGGTCTGAAAAAGGCCGGGCTGAATCTCCAGGGCTATGAAGCTTCCGGGGGAAGCCGCCGGCCGACCGTGGACCTGGAGGGGTTCAGTATCAAGGTGATCAGGCCCCAGGATATGCCCCTGCAGGTGGCCAATGGGAACTTCGATCTGGCCATCACCGGGCGGGACTGGCTTCTGGACCATCTCTACCGCTTCCCCTCCAGCCCGGCCGAGGGGCTCCTGGACCTGGGATTCGGCAGGGTGAGGATTGTGGCCGTGGTCAGCCAGGAGGTGCCGGTGGAGCACGGCCGCCAGCTGGTGAAGCTGTGGGAGGGGGGAGCCCTCTCGGGAATCCGGGTGGCCTCCGAGTATACCAACATAGCCGATAAGTACGCCCGGGACAACCACCTGGGCCCCTATAGAATCATCCCAACCTGGGGGGCCAGCGAGGCCTTCCTGCCCGAGGATGCCGACGTGCTTATCGAGAACACGGAGACGGGACAGACCCTGAGGAAGCACAACCTGAAGATCATCGATACCCTGTTCGAGTCCACGGCCTGCGTCATCGGGCGCCGGGGGGGTGACCTGTCGCCGGCCCAGGCCGGGAGGGTGGCTGCTTTTCTCGACATTCTGCGAAAGGCCGGGGCCAGGGATTTTGGCGCCC
>JAZFUS010000346.1:0-9325 GCA_036447315.1 Dehalococcoidia bacterium | reverse complement strand
GGACGGCGCTATCCTGGTGGTGGCGGCCGATGACGGAGTGATGCCCCAGACCCGGGAGCACCTCCTGTTGGCCCGTCAGGTTGAGGTGCCCGCTCTAGTTATAGCCCTGAACAAGGTGGATATGGTGGACGACGAGGAGCTCCTGGAGGTAACCGAGATGGAGCTTCGAGAGGAACTCCTGCCCAAGTACGAGTTCCCCGGCCAGGACATCCCCATTGTCCGGGTGAGCGCCCTCAAAGCCCTGGAGTGCGGCTGCGGCAAAAGGGAGTGCCAGTGGTGCGGTCCGATCTGGACACTCATGGACGCGGTGGACGACTATATCCCAACCCCGGACCGTCCCAAGGACAAGCCCTTCCTGATGCCCGTGGAGGACGTCTTTGGCATCAAGGGGCGAGGCACAGTGCCCACGGGTAGGGTGGAACGCGGCACCATCAAGGCCGGGGACGAGGTGGAGATAGTGGGCACGGTGGAGACCCGAAAGGTAGTGGTCACCAGCCTCGAGATGTTCCACAAGGTACTCGACTATGCGGAGGCGGGCGACGCCGTGGGCTGCCTCCTCCGAGGGGTGGAGCGGGACGACGTGAACAGGGGACAGGTGCTGGCCAAGCCGGGCTCCATCAAGCCCCATACCCACGCCGAGGCCACGGTATACGTTCTGACCAAGGATGAGGGAGGCAGGCATAGCGCCTTCGTCAATGGCTACAAACCCCAGTTCTACATCCGGACCACCGACGTCACCGGAGTCGTGGAGCTGCCTCCGGGCATCGAGATGGTCATGCCCGGCGACAACGTGACGGTAAACATCAAGTTCATCTACCCGGTGGCCCTGGAGGAAGGACTGAGGTTCGCCATCCGTGAAGGGGGCAGGACCGTGGGGGCGGGGCGCCTTACCAAGATATTGGAATAAACATGGCTAAAAAATCGGGAACCCGGACAGTCATCTTTCTCGCCTGCACTGAGTGCCGGGAGAGAAGCTATACCTCCGAGAAGAATAAGCGGAATGACCCCCAGCGGCTGGAGTTACAGAAATTCTGTCCCCGCTGCCGCACCCGCACACCTCACCGGGAGGTGAGGTAGCCTCCCGGGGCGGAATCCCAGATGAAGAGAACAGCTATCACCAAACGCCGCCGCGCCAGGTTCGGTTTTATTGTTGAAACCGTGGCCGAGTTGAGGAAAGTCACGTGGCCCACCCGCCAGGAGGCCGTCCGCCTCACCCTCATGGTGGTGACGGTCGTTCTGGTATTGGGCCTGCTGCTATCGGCCATCGATTATGGCTTCACTCAACTCAGCAGAATCTTGTTCCGGTAAGGAGACACAGGATATGGATGAGAATGGCGGGCTTTGGTATGTTATCCATACCTATTCCGGCCAAGAAGACATGGTGAAACGGAACCTGTTGCAGCGCGTCAAATCGATGGATTCCGAGGACCGTGTCTTTGATGTGGTCGTGCCCACCGAACAGGAGATCCAGGTCAAGGAAGGACAGCGGCGTACCGTGTCCAAGAAGATCTTCCCGGGCTACATCCTGGTGCAGATGTCTTTGGACGAGCAGAGCTGGGACGTGGTGCGCAATACACCCGGTGTCACCGGTTTTGTCAGCGCCCAGGACGCCGAGGGGAAACTGGTCCCCGTCCCCCTGGAAGCGGATGAGGTCCAGAATATCCTTAAACAGATGGAGGCCGAGGCCCCACGGGTCAAGGTGGGCTTCAGCAAGGGGCAGAGCGTGCGCATCACCGATGGCCCCTTCGTAGATTTCGCGGGCATCGTGGACGAGATAAATCCGCCCAAGGGCAGGATCAAGGTATCGGTGTCCTTCTTCGGGCGGGAGACCCTGGTGGAGCTGGACTTTTTACAGGTGGAGAAGCTATAGAATGGCAAAGAGGATAAGGGCTATAATCAAACTTCAGATACCCGCGGGGCAGGCCAACCCCGCCCCCCCGGTGGGCCCCGCCCTGGGCCAGCACGGGGTCAATATCATGGGCTTCTGTAAGGAATACAACGAACGCACCGCCTCGCAGTCGGGGACCATCGTCCCCGTGGAGATCACGGTCTTTGAGGACCGCTCCTTCTCCTTTGTCCTCAAGACCCCTCCGGCCTCGGAGCTCCTGAAGAAGGCCCTGGGAGTGGAAAAGGGCAGCGGCTCCCCCCGGACGGAGAAGGTGGGCAGTATCCCCCGGGCGAAGGCCCAGGAGATCGCCCAGACCAAGATGAAGGACCTCAACGCCGTGGACATAGATGGGGCCATACGCATCATCGAGGGCACCGCCCGAAGTATGGGAATCGAGATAGAGTGAGATGGTAAAACTGAGCAAGCATTTCAAGGAAGCCCGGGAAGTGGTGGACACCACCCGGGCCTATCACCCCCGGGAGGCCATAGAGCTGGCCAAGAAGGCCGCCTATGCCAAATTCGACGAGACGGTAGAGCTTCACCTCCGCATGGGGGTGGACCCCCGCCACGCCGACCAGCAGGTGAGGGGCGTGGCCCTACTCCCCCATGGCCTGGGCAAGAAGATACGGATCCTGGTCTTCGCCCAGGGCGAGGGGGTGACCATCGCCGAGGAGGCCGAGGCCGATATGGTGGGCGCCGATGACCTGGTGAAAAAGATCGAAGGGGGATGGCTGGGTTTCGATGTGGCTATCGCTACCCCCGACATGATGGCCAGGGTGGGCAAACTGGGCAAGATCCTGGGGCGCCGCGGCCTTATGCCCAATCCCAAAGCCGGGACTGTGGTGCCCGCACCCGATCTCCCCCGGGTGATCCAGGAATCCCGTAAGGGAAGGGTGGAATTCAAGCTGGACAGGACCGCCATCATCCACGTCCCCGTAGGCAAGGCCAGCTTCGAGGATGACAGCCTGATGGAGAACCTGGCCTCAGTGGTGGAGTCCGTGGTCAAGGCCAAGCCCAGCGGCTCCAAGGGTCAATATATCCGAAGCGCCTTTATCTCCACCTCCATGGGGCCCGGGCTTATGCTCGACCTCAAACCCACCCTGGAACTGACCACTTCCTAAGCCCACGGGAAGACTCGAGAAAGGAAAAGGGAAATGGCAGGTCTGGTTACCTACGGGGCCTATATCCCCCTTCACAGACTGAGACGGGATGACATCGCCCGGGCATGGGGCAGCGCCCCCCCGGGAGGCGAGAGGGCGGTGGCCAATTCCGATGAGGACCCCATCACCATGGCCCAGGCCGCGGCCATCGATTGCCTGGGCGATATCGACCGGGATAGCATCGACGGCGTCTATCTGGCTACCACCTCCTCCCCCTATAAAGAGAAGCAGGCCGCTACCGTGGTGGCCCGTTCCCTGAACCTGAGGCGCGACGTGGCCACGATGGACTTCACCGATACCCTGCGGTCCGGGACCCTAGCCCTGCGGGCCGCCCTGGATGCCGTCGGCGCCGGCTCGGCCCAGAGGGTGCTGGTGCTGGCCGCGGACTGCCGCCTGGGGGCCCCGCGCTCCGAATTCGAGCAGATATTGGGAGATGGCGCCGCCGCCCTGCTGGTGGGAGGGGACGATGTGGCCGCCACTGTCGAGGCCAGCCATACCCACTCCAATGAACTTATAGACCTGTGGCGAAGCTCCCGGGATAACTTCGTCAATTCCTGGGAGGACCGCTTCGTCATCACCGAGGGCTTTCTGCTGAACATGCAGGAAGGGGTCTCCCAGCTCCTTAAGAAGAGCGAACTCAAGGTCCAGGATGTGACCAAGGCAGCCCTCTACGCCCCCGACGCCCGCCGCCACCGGGAGATCGCCGCCAGCCTGGGGCTGGACCCCAAGACCCAGGTCCAGGACCCCATGTTCGACCGGGTCGGCAATACCGGAGCGGCCTTTGCGCTGATGCTGCTGGTGGCCGCCCTGGAGGAGGCCAAGGATGGGGACAGAATCCTCGTCGCCAACTACGGCGATGGCGCTGATAGCTTCATCCTCAGGGCCACCCCGCAGATAGAGAAGATCAAGGACCGACAGGGAATAAGGAAAAATCTGGCCTCCAAGAGATACCTCGCCAGCTATGAAACCTATATTACCCACCGGGGCCTCATGGACACCGAGGGCCAGCGCCGTCCCCCCATGGTCTCCTCGGCGCCGGTGCTGTGGCGAGACCAAAAGTGGGTCCTGGGGCTGAACGGCTCTCATTGCCAGAGCTGCGGACGGACCTTCTTTCCTCCCCAGCGGATCTGCGTCCACTGCCGGTCCAAGGACAATTTCGACTACGTGCCCCTGGCCGGGAGAAAGGGCACCCTGTTCACCTTCAACAAGGACGCCCTGGCCCTCAGCGCCGACCCCCCGGAAATCTGGTGCCGGGTGCACCTGGAGGGCGATGTGGGGGTCTACTGCCGCATGACCGACCGCGACCCCGACCGGGTGGAACTGGAGATGCCCGTGGAGATGACCTTTCGCAAGTTCCATGATGCCGGGGGCTACCCCAACTATTTCTGGAAGTGCCGGCCCACCAGGGAGTCATTTATCGAGGCGGGAGAGGGGATATGAATCCTAGTGCCATCAGAGACAAGGTAGCCATCATAGGCATGGGTTGCACCAAGTTCGGCGAGAACTGGGACATGAGCGCTGAGGATATGATGATCGAGGCCGCCTATGAAGCCTATGAGGATGCCGGGGTGGGGCCCGAGGATATCGAGGCCGCCTGGGTGGGCACGGTCGCCAGCGGGATAACCGGAAACCTGCTGGCCGCGCCCTTAAAATTCCGCTTCATGCCCATCACCCGCATCGAGAACGCCTGTGGCACCGGGCAGGATACCCTGCGCAACGCCACCCTTGGCGTGGCCTGTGGCCTCTATGACATGGTGCTGGTGATGGGGGTGGAGAAGCTCAAGGACTCGGGGCTCTCCGGCCTCCCGGAGTTCTTCACCCACCCCGTCTACGGCCAGGGGGCCACCGCCCCCGGACGGTGGGCCCTGGGAGCCACCCGCTATTTCTCCTCCGTCGGCCTCAGCCCCGAGGAGGGCAAGAGGTGCTTGGCCAAGATTGCCATGAAGAACCACCACAACGGCACCATGTCCCCCAAGGCCCACTTCCAGCGGGAGATCACCATGGAGCAGGCCCTGAATGCTCCGGTCATCGCCTGGCCCCTGGGCCTCTTCGATTGCTGCCCCACCACCGATGGAGCCGCGGCCGCCATTATCACCAGCACCGAAACGGCCAAGAAACTCCGCCCCGCCAAGGACTATGTCCTGGTCAGGGGTTTTGGGGTGGCCATGGGCTCGGGATGGGGCAAAGAGAACTTCGACTATAAATACGACTACCTGCCCGAGACCATCGCCGCCGGCAAACAGGCCTACGAGCAGGCCGGGATAACCGACCCCCGGCGGGAGCTGAGCATGGCCCAGATCCACGACTGCTTCACCATCGCCGAGATGATGGAGTACGAGGCGCTGGGCTTTAGCCCCGCGGGCAAGGCCAGCGAGGATATCGATGCCGGCACCTTTGAGCTTACGGGAGAGCTTCCGGTGAACACCGATGGCGGCCTGAAATCCTTCGGCCATCCCGTGGGGGCCACCGGCATCCGCATGTGCTACGAGATCTACAAGCAGATTCAGGGCAAGGCCCAGCTTCCCGCACGGCAGCTCAAAGACCCCAAGATGGGCCTGGCCATGGCCCAGGGGGGGCACCCCGGCTTTCTGCAGCCGGTGGTGGCCATACTGGGCCGCTCCGACCTGGCGAAGTAAAAGCCCCCCTGGGAACCACCCCCTGAACGAGGAGGAGCCGATGGCCGGCATAACCTCATACGGCGCTTACGTGCCGCTGTGGAGGCTCAAGCGCGATGAGATAAGGCCGGGCCTGGCGGGGGAAAGGGCCGTGGCCAACTTCGACGAGGACTCCATCACCCTGGCGGTGGCGGCGGCCACCGACTGCCTGAGGGGCATAGACCGGGGTACCATCGACGGCCTCTTCTTCGCCTCCACCACCTCCCCCTACAGGGAAAAGCAGGCCGCCTCCATCGTGGTGGCCGCCTGCGATCTCCGCCACGATGTCATCACCGCCGACTTTACCAACTCCCTGCGCGCCGGGACGGCAGCCCTCCGCGCGGCGCTGGATGCGGTCAAGGCCGGCTCGGCGAAACGGGTCCTGGTGGTGGCCGCCGATTGCCGCACCGGAATGCCCGGCTCCGACCTCGAGGCCAACGGCGGCGACGGAGCCGCCGCCTTTATCGTGGGAGACACCCAGGTGGCCGTCAGCATAGATGATTATTACTGCGTGTCCTCCGAGATGCTGGACGTGTGGCGGGCCGACGATGATCCCTATACCAGGACCTGGGAGGACCGTTTTGTGGTCACCCAGGGCTACCTGAAGCTGGTCCAGGAGGCGGTGGGGGGGCTGTCCAAAAAGGCGGAGCTGGAGCCCAAGGACATAACCAAAGCGGTCTTCTACGCCCCGGACGCCCGCCGGCACCAGGAGATGGCCCGGGGCCTGGGGTTCGATCCCAAGACCCAGGTCCAGGACTCCCTCTTCGAGCCCATGGGCAACACCGGGGCCGCTTTCTGTCTCATGATGGCGGTGGCCGCCCTGGAGGAGGCCAAGGCGGGGGACACTATTCTCCTGGCCAGCTACGGCGATGGCAGCGATGCCTTCATCCTCCGGGTCAACGAAGAGATAGGCCGGATAGGGGGCAACCTGGGCATGAAAGGGCACCTGGCATCCAAATTGCCGGTCCCCGATTACCACACCTATCTCCGCTGGCGAGGAATATTGACCACCGAGGCCGTCCGCCGCCCCATGACTGAACCCCCTTCCCCGGCGGCCATGTGGCGGGAGCAGGATAGAAACATCCACCTCCTGGGGGTCAAGTGCCAGGTCTGCGGCACCACTCAATACCCCCCCCAGAGGCTGTGCACCCGGTGCCGGACCCAGGACCGGTTCGATACGGTAAGGCTCTCGGACAAGAAGGCCGAGCTTTTCACCTATTCCAAGGACGCCCTGGCCGGCACCATGGATAACCCCCTGGTCATCGCGGTTATAAACTTCGAGGGTGGGGGCAGGATGATTACGATGATGACCGACCGGGACCTGGACGAAGTAAGCATCGGGATGCCCCTGGAGATGAGTTTCAGGAAGCTGGGCACCCAGGGCGGAATCCATAACTATTACTGGAAATGCAAACCCGTCAGGAACCGGGGCTGAGGAGGAGAGCCATGAGGGGCATCAAGGACCGGGTCGCCATAGCGGGCATGGGATGCACCAAGTTCGGCGAGCTCTGGGACAAGAGCGAAGAGGACCTTATGGTGGAGGCCTGCCACGAGGCCCTGGCGGACGCGGGGCTGGAGTCGAAGGATATCCAGGCCGCCTGGTACGGGACCAACTATACCGGGTTCACCGGACAGATGCTGGCCCATGCCCTGAAGCTGGACTACATCCCGGTAACCCATGTGGAGAATGCCTGTGCCACCGCTACCGACGCCTTCAGGAACGCCGCCTATGCCGTGGCCGCCGGGATATATGACATCGTCCTGGCCTGCGGGGTGGAAAAGCTCAAGGATACCGGCTACACCGGTCTGGACATGACCCGCTTCCTCCCCGATGGCAGCAAGGTGGCCATGACCCCCAGGGTGCCCCCTCCCTCCCAGTTCGCCCTGTCCGCCGTGCGCTACTTCCACACCTACGGACTGAGCTACGATGAGGGCAAGCGTGTCCTGGCTAAAATCGCGGTAAAGAACCACCACAACGGCACCCTGTCCCCCAAGGCCCACTTCCGCCGGGAGATAACGGAGGAGCAGGCCATAAATGCCCCCATCCTCGCCTACCCCCTGGGGCTCTTCGATTGCTGCGGGGTCAGCGATGGCTCGGCGGCAGCCATCATCACCACCCCGGAGATCGCCGCCGGCCTCCGCAAGGATAAAGACCACGTTCTGGTCAAGGGGCTGGGGCTCACCGTGGGCAGCCGCCAGGGGACCCTCCAGGACGACTACGACTTTGTGCACTTCGAGGAGAATGTCACCGCCGCCCGCATCGCCTATGAAGATGCCGGGATAACCAACCCCCGGGAGGAGATCGATCTGGCCTCGGTGCACGACTGTTTCTCCATCACGGAGCTCATCATCTATGAGGACCTGGGCTTCAGCCCCCGGGGCCGGGGGAGGGAGGACGTGGAGGCCGGTACCTTCGAGCTCACCGGGAAACTGCCGGTGAACACCGATGGCGGCCTCAAGTGCTTCGGCCATCCGGTGGGGGCCAGCGGCCTGCGCATGATCTATGAGGTCTACAAGCAGCTTCAGGGGAAGGCAGAGGGGCGCCAGCTGTCCAAGGCCGATATCGGCCTCACCCACAATCTGGGTGGGGTGCCCGGCTCCTTTTCCTCCGCCGTCACTATTCTGGGGAGGGCCGCCTAGACAGGAGAGATAATCTCTGATACTATAGCATTGGCTTTAGACAGCGGGTGCCCTTCAAGGGCTTAATCATCGCCTGCCGAGGCCTTTTCCCACCGGTAGACTCGGCTTGGAGGAATCCAGGCCCTGGGGTTCGGTATGAAAAGAGTCCTGGCACGGCGAGTGCCAGGACTCTTTTGACTTATTAAAGGGGGGAGCATATGGCAAGACAGAACAAAATCGACGCGGTGGAGAAAATTGGTGAGATCATCTCCCAGAGCACCATCGCCGTGGCCACCGACTACCGGGGGCTCTCCGCCGCGGAAATAAGCGGGCTCCGCCGGCGCTTGAGAGAGGCGGGCGTGGAATTCCGGGTGGTCAAAAACACCCTGGCCCGCCTGGCCGCGGACAAAGCCGGGAGAGAGGACTTCAAGAGCCTGCTCGATGGCCCTACCGCCATCGCTTTCACCCAGGGCGATGTGGTGATTCCGGCCAAGACCTTAAGCGAGTATATTCGCACCGCCCGCATCTCTCTGCGTATCAAGGGGGCCATGCTGGCGGAAAGGATCCTGGATACCGCCCAGGTCCAGGAACTGGCCGCCCTGCCCGGCCGGGAGGTCCTGCTGAGCATGGTACTGGGCACCATGCAGATGCCCCTGGCATCCCTGGCCGGGGTGCTGACCGCACAACTGAGGAAACTGCCCTACGTGCTGCAGGCACGGATTCAGCAACTGGAAGAAGGAGGTTCTAATAATGGCTGAGGCAACAAAAAAGAAAGGTACGGCACAGAAGGATCTTATTGACGCTATCAAGACCATGACTGTGCTGGAGCTCTCCGAGCTGGTCAAGGCCCTGGAGACAGAACTGGGGGTCACCGCCGCGGCACCGGTAGCCGTAGCCGGACCCGCGGCCGCGGGCCCGGCCGCCGCCGCCCCCGCCGAGGAGGAGGCCACCGAGTTCACCGTTACCCTGAAAGAGATCGGCGCCAACAAGATCAGCGTCATCAA
>JAZFUS010000345.1:0-5652 GCA_036447315.1 Dehalococcoidia bacterium | reverse complement strand
GCTTCTTGCGTAAGTGACTGTTTAGTTTCTGTATCACTAAGAAGCTTTTTAGTATCCGTTAGAGTTGCTTCTTTCTCTTGGAGTATTTGATTTGTTTCCTGGAACTTGGCTTCTACCGTTTTTATCTCCTTTTCCCTCTCTACTAGGTTACTTCGAGTGGAGAGGGCATAAATGGCAGAACCTGCCAAACCTACAAACAGGAAGCAAGATACAATAATCAGCAATAGATTACTTTTCACTGTCGCACCTCCTAACCAGTCAGCCACTCAAGTATTGTTCATAGCAAGCTGTCCCCATTGTTCAGATTTTAATCGCATAGCGTTTTACTTAATGTGCTCTTGGGCCTTTTCTCTAATTTCTTTAACGGTGGCTTCAGCCATCCTTGTGCCATTCTTTCTGGTTCATATATGTTCTAGCTCCATTCACCCTGGCCCTGCCACATCCGGGCCAGCTCCCGGGCCAGGGGCTCATGCTGGGGCTGGCTGAAATCGGGGTCGGCTTCAAAGAGGCGGATGGCCTCGGTCCGGGCTATCTCCAGGAGGGGGGCATCGGAGAGCCGGGCCATGCGCAGATCGGGAAGGCCGCTCTGGCGGGTGCCGAAGAATTCCCCCGGCCCACGGAGCCTGAGGTCCTCCTCGGCCAGGGCGAATCCGTCCTGGAGCCGCACGATGGCCTCCAGCCTCTCCCTGGCTTCGGGGCTGGGGGACTGGGCCAAGAGCAGGCAATAGCTTTGCTCCACCCCCCTCCCCACCCGGCCTCGAAACTGGTGGAGCTGGGATAGGCCGAAGCGGTCGGCGCCCTCCACCAGCATGACCGTGGCGTTGGGCACGTCTATGCCCACCTCCACCACCGAGGTGGAGACCAGGATATGCAGCTCGCCGCTTCGGAAGAGGCGCATGGCCTCATCCTTGTCGGCGGTGGACAGCCGGCCGTGAAGCAGGCCCAGCTTGAGGTCGGGGAAGATCTCCCGGGAGAGGCGCTGGTATTCGGCGACGGCAGCCTTGGCCTCCAGGGCCTCCGATTCCTCGATGAGGGGGCAGATGACGAAGGCCTGCCGGCCCAGGGCTACCTGCTCGCGGATAAAGGTGTAGGTTCGATCCCTCTGTTCCGGCATGAGAAAGCGGGTCTTGACCGCCAGCCTGCCCGGGGGAAGCTCATCTAACACCGAGAGGTCGAGGTCTCCGTAGAGGGTCAGGGCCAGGGTGCGGGGAATGGGGGTGGCGGTCATCACCAGGATGTGGGGATTGAAACCCTTCTGCCGCAGCGCCGAGCGCTGCAGGACCCCAAAACGGTGCTGCTCATCCACCACGGCCAGGCCCAGGCGTTGGAATTCCACCCCCTTCTGGATCAGGGCATGGGTGCCCACTACTATGTCTATCTCCCCCTGGGCCAGGAGCTGTTGAAGATGGTTCTTCTCGCTGGGGCGGAAGCTCCCGGTGAGGAGGGCGAGGCGCAGGGGGCGGGGCAGGAGGTCCGGGTAGACCTGGCAGCTCTCCCCTTCCTGGCCGCCACCGCCGAAAATCTGGCCCAGGGTACGAAAATGCTGCTCGGCCAGGATCTCGGTGGGGGCCATGAGGGCCCCCTGGTACCCGTTGGCCGCCGCCAGCAACAGGGCCGCTGCCGCCAGCACGGTCTTGCCGCTGCCCACTTCCCCCTGGAGCAGCCGGACCATGGGCCGGGTCCGGGCCAGGTCGGCCAGTATGTCCTCAAGGACCCTCTTTTGGGCCGCGGTCAGCGTGAAGGGTAGGGACCCCACCAGGCCCTCGATCACCTGAGGCTGGGGTCCCAGGCTCCGGCCGGGCTGGTCTTCCTGCCACTTCCGCTTCCTGGAGAGAACTCCCAGCTGCAGCAGGAAGAGCTCATCGAAGGCCAGGCGACGGCGGGCCTGGTCCTGGGAGGTGGGGGAATCGGGATAGTGGGCCTGGGCTATGGCCTGGGGCAGGTCCAGAAGGCGCCCGTTCGCCCTGACCTCCTGGGGAAGGAAGTCGTCCACCCTCCCCGCCCAGTCGTCCACTGTGGCCTTCACCAGCTGGCGCACCTGGCGGGGATACAGGCCCTCGGTCAGGGGATAGAGGGGCACCAGGCGACCGGTGTGGATGAGATCGCCGTTTTCCAGCAGCTCCCACTCCGGCGATTCGAACACCTTCTGTCCCCGGAACAGGCCCACCCTGCCGCTCAATACCACCTGGGCGTTGGTGGGGAGCCTCCGGGCCAGATAGGGCTGGTTGAACCAGACTGCCCGGATGTTGCCGCTGTCATCGCCCAGGATGGCCTCGGTCCCCCGTTTCACCCCAAACTTGGTCTGCCGGGCCTCCCACACCGTGGCCAGGAGGGTCTGCTCCTCCCCCACCTGGAGCCCGGATATGGGAGCTCTCTGGCTGCGGTCCAGGTGACGGCGGGGAAAGAAGTAGAGGAGGTCGCGCACGGTTTGCACGCCCATTTTCCCCAGCTTGGCCCCCAGGCGGGGGGTCACCCCCGGGAGGGTGGTGATGGGGGAGTCCAGGGACCGTGCCTCCGAGGGCCGGGGGGCTCTGGGGCTCCGTCCGGCCCTGCGGGCCGGGGGTGGGGGGGTGGGCGCGGTTTTGTCCGGGCGGGCCGGGTGGGCCGGTACCGCCTGGGGGGGTGGTGTGGCCTCCACAACGGCCCCCTCGGCCGTCTCCAGCCAGGAGAGCGCCTGCTCTATCCAGAGATGGCGGCGCTCCGGGTCCCAGGTGGCATAGCTGGACTCCTCGAAATGAAGCCCCTGGAAGCCCAGCAGCACCCCCGGCTCGGTGATGCCCTGGCGGGCCTGTCCGGCCCAGCGGTGCAGGAGCTTGTCCAGCCCTCCCATCACCGCGGTATCAAGACAGCCCCGGCTCTGCTCGACCTTGAGGATTCGGCGCAGAGTCTCTACGGGGACGGGCATATCTATTCTCCTGCTATGGCGCCCAGCCCGATGGTGCCGGGTCCGCAATGGGCACCCAGCACGGGACTGAGGGTGGACATATGTATTTCACCGCCGGGGCACAGGTGTTTGATCTGCCCGGCCAGGGTCTGGGCCTCCTGGGACGAGGGGGTGTAGAGGACCGCCATGCCCTGGGGGTTGGGCAGCCCCTCCGCCAGCTCCTTGAGGCGTTGGAGGCCCCGGGAGCGGGTGCGCACCCTCTCCAGGGGCAGGACCTCACCCTGGCGAATGGCAATCAAGGGCTTTATGTTGAGGAGGCTCCCCAGGAGGGCCTGGGCCTTGCCGATGCGGCCCCCTTTCTTCAGGTACTCCAGGGTATCCAGGAGGGCATAGACGTGGGTCCGCGGTATAGCCTGGCGCAGCAGCTCGGAGGCCTCATCCAGGGAGGCCCCCGACCGGATGGCCCGGGCCGCGGCGATGACCAGGAGCCCCAGTCCCATGGAGACGGACTGGGAATCGACGACCTCTACCCTCAAGCCGGGCCCCATCTCATCCCTGGCCAGCAGCGCCGAGCTCACGGTGGCGCTGAGCTTGGCCGAGAGATGGATGGAGAGGACCCCATCGGCCCCCTCCGCCGCCTCCCGGTAGGCCTCGGTGAAGGTCCCCGGGGAGGGGGCCGAGGTGGTGGGCAGCGCCTGGCTCCGGACCAGGCGCTGGTAGAATTCCTCGGCCTCCATGTCCAGGCGGTCGCGAAAGGTCTCGGTGCCGAAGTGGACATATAGGGGGACGATGGTGATCCCCAGCTCCTGGACCAGGGCGGGTGGTATATCTGCGGTGCTATCGGTTATCACTTTGATGGCCATGGGAATATTCTCCCCCTATTCTACCGAGATAATGTAGTGATAATGGGGCTGTCCGCCATTGACCACCTCCACCTGGGCCTGGGGGGCCCGACGGCGGATGACCCCGGCAGCCTCATCGGCCTGGGAGGGACCGGTATCCGCCCCGTAATAAACGGTGACCACCTCGGCACCGTCCAGGTTCATCCGGGGCAGCATGTCCTCCAGAACACGAAGCATGTCATCGCCGGCGGCCACCAGCTCCCCGTCGACGAGACCTATGGGCTGTCCCTGTTTGGTCTTCAGCTTACCCAACTGCCGGGACCTCACGGCCCGGGTCACCTCGGCGGTGGTCACCGTACCGCGGGCCCTCTCCATGGCGGCGGCGTTGCTCTCCAGGTCCACCTCGTAGTTGAAGGCCAGGAGGGCCGCCACCCCCTGGGGGGTGCTCAGGGTGGGTACTACGGCCACCTCTTTACCGGCCAGGGAGCGGGCCTGCTCGGCTACGGGGACCACATTGAGGTTGTTGGGCAGGAGGATGGCCTTCCGGGCAGGTACGGCTTCGATAGCTTCCAAAAGCTCCCCCGTGCTGGGATTCATGGTCTGGCCGCCGGGGACGATGGCGCTGACCCCCATGCTGCGAAATACCTGGGCCATCCCGTCACCGGAGACCACGGCGATTATGGCGATATCGCCGGCCGGTGCCGGGGACCTCTCCCTGAAAGCCGCATGCTGGTCATCCATGTTGAGGATGTGAACGTCATGGAGGGTTCCCTTCCGGGAGGCATAGGTGATAACCTCGCCGGGGGTGAGGGTGTGGATGTGGACCTTGAGCGTGTTGCCATCCCCCACCACGATGAGGGACTCGCCCATGGACTCCAGCTCCTGCCGGACCCTGTCCGGGTCCAGGTTTTCTCCAGTGACCAGGAGCTCGGTATCATAGCCGTACGAGCCCTCCGCCTCCAACTCCCCCACCGCCGCCGGCGTGGGGGCGGGGACCGTCCGGGGGACCTGATAGGCCGCAGCCTCGCCGTCCCCCCGGAGGCACGCCAGTGCCCCCTCCAGGATGACCAGAAAGCCCTGGCCCCCGGCATCCACCACCCGGGCCTGCCGGAGCACGGGGAGGAGGGAGGGGGTCCTGGCCACGGACTCCCGGGCGGCATTCACCGTGGCCTCCAAAACAGACTCCACCCCGGCGGAGTTCTCGGATATGGCCTGTTGGGCGGCGTCGCTGGCCTCCCGGATAACGGTGAGCATGGTGCCCTCCACTGGGTGGCTCATTCCCCTGTAGGCCAGGGACGATGCCTCGGCCAGGCAGGAGGCCAGGTCGTGGCCGTCGAAGGCCTGCTTCCCCTCCAGCCCCTGGGCCAGGCCCCGCAGGACCTGGGAGAGGATCACCCCGGAGTTTCCCCGGGCCCCCATGAGGGCCCCCCGGGCCATGGCCCGGGCCACCGCGGAGGCACTTTCGTCCGGGGCGCGAAGGGCCTCGGCCATAGTGGAGCGCATAGTCAAAAGCATATTGGTCCCGGTATCACCGTCGGGCACGGGGAAAACGTTGAGGGCATCGATATCAGCGGCGCTCTGCTCCAGCCGAGCCGTTGCCGCGGCGAACATATCCCTAAGCTGCCGGCCGGTGCAGCCGTTCGTTCCTGTCATTCTGGCCACCTTGCCTTATTCTGTCGGGTATGCTATGCTTAATGGCGGTTTTTCCACAGCTTACAGTATATCAGGAATCAAGTAAAGGGGACCAGAATTGTCACGTAGGTGCGATGTTTGCGGGAAGGGCCCGCAATACGGCCACAATGTAAGCCACTCCAAGCGCCGGACCAACCGGCGCTGGTTGCCCAACCTCCGCCGGGTTTCCATGAACGTCAACGGGAAGCAGCGGCCGGTGAAGATATGCATGAGGTGCCTGCGCACCCAGAATAA
>JAZFUS010000344.1:0-2689 GCA_036447315.1 Dehalococcoidia bacterium | reverse complement strand
GAGGTCCCCGTTCTCCTCGGCCCGGCGGATCATGTAGAGGGCAATGCGGTCCTTGAGGCTGCCGGTGGGGTTGTTGCCCTCCAGCTTGGCGAAGATCCTGACCCCCTTTTTAGGGCTGAGGCGGGGCAGCTCCACCAGGGGTGTGTGTCCGATGGCGTCCAGGATATCCTTGAACTTCATCCAACCCCTAGCCCCCGGCCACGGCGGGCAGGATGGAAATGGTATCGCCATCCCCCACCGGGGTCCCCAGGTCCTCCATGAAACGGATGTCCTCGTCGTTAACGAAGACGTTGACGAACTGGTGAAGCTTTCCCTCTTCGTCCAGGACGCGGCGCCGGAATCCGGGATAGAGGCTATCGAGGCTGTCCAGGAGCTGGCCCACCGTCTGCCCCTCCACTGTTACCGATTTAGACCCTCCCACGAAACTCTGAAGAAGGGAAGGGATGCGAACTTCTACTGACACATGATCCTCCTAAACTTGGTGCCCCCGAAAGTATCGGGGGTGGCTAGGTGCCCCTCCGGGCGGAGCTCAACTCCGCCGTGTCCTCCCGGATGGCCAGTGAGTTCAGGTACCGTTGGCCGGTGTCGGGCAGCACGGTGACCACTGTCTTCCCCGCCCCCAGGCGCTGGGCTATGGCCAGGGCGGCAAAAACGTTGGCCCCCGCGGAGATGCCGGTTAGAATCCCCTCCTCCCGGGCCAGCCGGGACGCGGTCTCCCGGGCCTGCTCCTCGGAGACCGGGATGACCTCATCCAGGACCTTCCGCTCCAGGACCTGGGGGATGAAGCCGGCCCCCAGGCCGGGGATGCCGTGACGCCCCGCCTGCCCCTGGCTGAGGAGGGGTGACGTGCTGGGCTCTACCCCTACCACCAGAACGGCGGGCAGCTCGGCTTTGAGCGCCTGGCCCACCCCGGTAATTGTGCCCCCGGTACCGATCCCGGCCACAAAGGCGTCCACCCCGTTCCGGGTGGCTTTTAAAATCTCCACCGCAGTGGCCCGGCGATGGGCCTCGGGGTTGGCCGGCCTCTGAAACTGGTTCAGGGCGAAATAGCCGGGGTTCTCCTTCAATAGCCGTTCCACCGTGTTGCCGGCCTCGATCATGCCCTCGGCGGCCGGTGTTAACATCACCTCGGCCCCGTAGCTCAGCAGCAGCCGGCGGTGGTCATCGCTGACACCCTCGGGCATGACCACCACGGCCCGGTACCCCTTGGCGGCGGCGATCATGGCCAGGGAAATGCCGGTATTGCCCCCGGTGGCCTCCACGATGGTGTCCCCGGGTTTGAGTTGCCCCTGGGCCTCGGCTTCCTCGATGATGGCCAGGGTGGGGCGGTCCTTGACACTGCCGCTGGGGTTCATGGATTCCAGCTTGGCCAGCACCACGGCCCAGCCCGGCTGGGGCAGGCGGCCGAGCCTGACCAGGGGGGTGTTGCCAATGAGCTCCAGAATGTTTTGGACTATGGATGCCATTTTGCCTCACCGTGGGGCTTAAATGTGATAAACGGCTGCCTCTTGGCGCTGTTCCTGCTGGGCCAGCTCACCTATGGTGACGCCCTGCAGGAGCTTCTGGGTGGCCTCCTCTACGGCCAGCCACACGTCCCGCTGGACACACAGGGTGGAGCGGACGCAGCGGGTGGGCTCGTCCACGCACTCGGTAGGGGCGGTGGAGCCCTCCAGGGAGGAGATAAGCTCGCCCAGGTTGATATCGGCGGGGATTTTGGCCAGGATGTGTCCCCCCTGCGGGCCGCGCTTGCTGCTGATGAAGCCGGCCTTGCGCAGGACGGTGAGCAACTGGTCCAGATAGGGCTCGGGGATGGCCTGGCGGGAGGCGATATCGCTGGTATGGATCGACCCCTGCCCGTAGTGCTGGGCCAGGTCCACCAGTACCCTGACGCCGTAGTCCACCTTCATGGAAACCTTCATGCTCGTTACCCTGCCTGTGATACTTTATTGACTAACTTAGTCAACAATGGAATTATAGCAAAGGTGCTGCCTCCGTGTCAAGGCCCCCGGCCTCGTTCGGAACGGGGGAGGGGGGCTCTTTCCGGGAGCGCCGTTGGAGTGACAAAGCGAAGTCCCTCCGTTTGGGGTGGGACTCTGAGTTTCTTGTGTCTCTTTCATTTCTTTAACCTTGCCGCCAATGCAGCACTGCCATAGCTCACCAGGAACACCACTACACCCGAAGCGGCAGCCGCCAGGAATTGCCCCAAAACTCCGATTATGTCGGTGGTGGGTGATTGAATAACAGTCACCCCAAATATAAGGATAGTTACAATCAAGCCTAGAATCCAAGGTATCTTCCTACGTACTTTCATCTCAGTGCCTCCTCCGCTCCCCGGTTGCCTACGGTATACCACTGTGCGGCGAGTAGGTCAACCCTTCCGACCCGATGCACCTCTGGGCATTCACCACCTCTTCCAAGTCCTGTGCCCGAAGCGCTGGTAGCGACGCCATTTGGCCTTTCTGCTGAAGTGCGCCCGGCTGCGGGCCCAGGCCGATTGCGGCTCTGCGCCGAAGGTATAAAGAAAAGTCCCGCCGTTTGGGCGGGACTCTGAGTTTTTTGGTAGCGCATACCGGATTCGAACCGGTGATCTCCGCCTTGAGAGGGCGGTGTCCTGGGCCGCTAGACGAATGCGCCGCATGTATGGCTGGGGAACTAGGATTCGAACCTAGGCTTGCTGATCCAGAATCAG
>JAZFUS010000343.1:0-2054 GCA_036447315.1 Dehalococcoidia bacterium | reverse complement strand
CTATCAAGAAAACTGACTGATGGTACCGCCGCCTTTCCTCGACCCCAATAGCCGGATGGCCCGATAGCCGGGTGGGTCGGGTTCCTAAACTATGCTGTTTATTGTCCTTAGCACCACCGCCGCATTGGTCTTTGTCCTGGGGGTGGGCGGGAATCTGGCCTTCTGGCTCAGCGGCAAGCGGGGCGATGAGGCGGCACCGCTCTCCGCCCGGGTTCTCGGCCTGCTTAAAAATGCCCCTTCCTTCCTCCTGAGCCCGAGGACCCTCAAGGCCTTCCTCACCCACGGCCTGCTTCAGGTACAGCTTCTCCGGGAGGACCGGCTCCGGTGGCTCATGAGCATGTCCCTCACCTGGGGAACCCTCGAGCTCTTCTTCGTCGGCAGCCTGGGCAATGCCGTGGACGATTACGGGATCGCCCCCCTTTCCCAGGACGACCCCTGGTTCGCCCTCCTCAACGAGGCCGGCGGGCTCCTGGTGCTCCTGGGGGTGGGGATTGCCGTCTACCGGCGCTACGTGGCCCGGGTTCCCCAGCTCCGCGGGGGGTGGAACGACGGGCTCATCCTGGCCTGGCTCACCCTGGCGGTGCTCACCGGTTACCTCACCGAGGCGGGGAGGCTGATTTCAGAAGCGGTGCCCCTGGATGCCGCCCGTTACTCCTTTGGGGGCCATGCCGTCTCCCGCCTGGGCGTCGACTGGGCGGGCGCCTATGGGTTCCTGTGGTGGCTTCACACCATCGTCGCCCTCTCCCTCTTCGCCTACATACCCTACAGCAAGCTGTTCCACATAATCACCGGCCCCCTGTCCATCATGGCCCGGGCCCGGGCCCAGGGCCGGTCTCCGGAGGTTTCCCATGGCGACATCAGATAAATTTCGCCTCCATCAGCTCATGGAGCTGGACGCCTGCACCCGGTGCGGCGAGTGCCTCAAGTGGTGCGACGCCTATACCGGGGAGGGCCTCACCGCCCCTCAGGATAAGATATCCACCTTCCGCTCCTATCTCAAGGGGGAGCGGCTGCCCCCCATGATCCGCCGGGTTTTCGGGGGCAGGATTCCCAGCCCGGAACAGATGGAGCGCCTCTCCCAGGGGGTCTATACCTGCACCATGTGCGCCCGCTGCCGGGAGATGTGCCCCGTGAAGATCGATCTCCTGGGGATGTGGCAGTCCATGAGGGAGGAGCTGGTGGCCAGGGGCGTCTACCCCGAGAAGCTGAACATGGCCAGGGACTCCGTCGCCGAGGAGTACAATGTCTTTTCCTACCCCCATGACGAGCGGGCCCTCTGGGTGGACTTCATGGAGGATGCCCCCGACGACCTCTATCAGAAGGAGAAAGCCGACTCCGTTTACTTCGTGGGCTGCATCGCCTCCTTCTCACCGTCGGTGCAGGGGATCCCCCAGACCGTGGCCCGCCTTCTCACCCGCGTGGGCATAGATTTCACCATCATGGGGGAGGAGGAACGCTGCTGCGGATTCCCCCTGCTGGCCGCCGGGATGAGGCAGGAGCTGGAGGCGGTGAAAGAGCACAACATCCGGAGGGTGCGCGAGACCGGCGCCACCCGTATGATCTTCAGCTGCCCGTCGTGCTACAGGACCTGGTGGGAGGAATACCGCCACGACCTGCCCGGCGTGGAGCTCGTCCACTCCACCCAGCTTATTGACAGGCTCGTCCAGGAGAGTAAGATAGAGCTGGGGGAGATAAGGAAACGGGTGACCTACCATGACCCCTGCGACCTGGGCAGGAACATGGGGGTCTATGACCCTCCCCGCCGGGTGATTTCGGCCATCCCCGGGGTGGAGTTCGTGGAGATGGCTGAGAGCCGGGAGCGGGGCCGGTGCTGCGGGGGCGGGGGCGACCTGGAGTTTCATAACCCCGACCTGGTATCGGCGATGGGCGATAAGACCCTGGCCGCCATGCTGGCCACCGGGGCCGATACGGTGGTCACCGCCTGCCAGCAGTGCAAGAGGATGGCCCTCACCGCCCGGGACAGGGCGGGGGCCGACATCGAGATATTGGACATCGCCGAGCTGGTGCTCGGCGCGATGTAGCCCGGAAAGGAA
>JAZFUS010000342.1:0-3240 GCA_036447315.1 Dehalococcoidia bacterium | reverse complement strand
GGGAGGCGGTCGGGGCCTCGACCGGGGCCTTCGAGGAGCGATTGGCCAGGGCCGAGGAGGCCAGTGGGGCGGCCAAAGAGGCCGCTGAGACTTCGATCAGGGAGGCACATGAAGCCGTGGAAGCGGCGATCAGGGTATCGGAGGAGGCCGCCGAGGCCTCAAGAAGGTCCTTCGCGGAAGGGCTGACCCGGGTTGAAGAAATAGGCAAGGGGGCCAGGGAGTCGATTGAGGCCTCAACCGGGATATTCGCGGAGGGATTGACCAGGGCCGAGGTATTGAGCAGGGCGGCTAAAGAGGCTGCCGAGACGTCGGCCAGGGAATCGCGAGAAGCCATTGAAGCAACTATCAGGTCATCGGAGGAAGCCATCGAGGCATCGAGAAGGGCCTCCCGGGAGGTTGTTATCCGGGCTGAGGAAATAGGCAAAGAAGCCGCGGAGTCGACTGAGGCATCTCTCGAGGCCTACGCGGAGGGGATGGCGAGGGCCGAGGAAGCGAGCAAGAGGGTCAAAGAAACGGCCGGGCGAGGGGCAAAAGAGGGGTCCGGCAAGGGTACCGTGACCATCACATGCCCGGTATGCGGGACGAAGAATACGACCGATAAATCCCCCAAGCCGGGCATGAGGTATCGCTGCGGGAAGTGTGGAGCGGTGGTCCCCCGGTAACGGGGTTTTATGATATTGTTATGATATCGTTGAGTGGAAAAGGACACCATGGATAGGCTGGATGTCGATAAGCTCAAGGATGACTTCAACCGTGCCCGCCAGGAGGTCAGGGTCGTTACCCTGTGGTCGCCGACCTGACCGGTGTGCCGCTACGGGCAAGGTGTTGTCCGAGGACTGTTCGAGGAGCTCAACGGAGACAACATCCGGGGTTTTGCCGTTTGGCTGCCTATGATGCCGGGCGACGGGGTGAGCGCCGCCGATGAGGAGGCAACGACCTTTAAGGACCTCCCCCTGAGCCATGCCTGGGACCCGGAACGCCGCCTGGGCGACCTTTTCTCCAGGCTCCTGGACCTGAAGGCCACGGCGTGGGACGTCTATTTCCTCTATGCTCCGGGTGTTATCTGGGAGGGCGAGCTGCCGCCCAGACCCACTTTCTGGATGCACCAGCTGCCCCAGGATGTGGGGACGGATTGGCGGCTTCAACTGAACGCCGGCACGTTTTCCCGGGAACTTTTAGGGCTTCTGGGTATCCCGGATGGAGCAGACCGCGCCGACCTGGGTTTAATGATGCATGCCAAGGGGCTTTTGAACCTGGCCGGGGAGAGAGGCCTCCACTCTCTGGATGACATAAAACGGGCCTTCGAGGGACCCCGGGGATAGGGCCCCGGGCTCCCGGGGCCGGCGCCGGGGCTGGGGCTTATCTGACCACCATTACCCCCCGGCCAAACCACCCGGCCCCAAAGGCCACATGGCCTTTGAAATATTGGGCCGCCTCCAGGGGTTCGGGATAGGACCAGGCGCCATTCTTCTTGACGTCGTCTCCGACCACTATGTCGTAGTAGGCCGCCTCACCCTTCCAGGGGCAGGTGTACCGCCTGTTTCCCGGCCTGAGATGGTCCCATTTGACCGACTCTGAGGGGAAATAGATGTTGCCCTCTACCACCTGGTAGGTATCACTTTCCGCCAGTACGGTATCTTTCCAGGTAGCTCTGGCCATTTCTGTGTCCTCCCCTTACCGAAACGCCGCGGTCCCGTCCTGCCGGGGCAGGACCCCGGCGTTAAAAGGATAATGCAGATAGTCTAGGGCCCCGAATCCTCTCTGTCAATGCTGGCCGCGTCAGATTCGGGCATGGCCCTGCGGGGGGCCGGAAGGGGACCGGTTGTCCGGGGGGGAGTGGGGGGGGTTGCCGGGGTTTCTAGGTTTGTGGCGAGGAAGAAGCCTGTTCCTGTCGCACTTTCCGCATTTGCCACCAGAGATCGTGGAGGGTCCCCTCCGCGGGCAGCCCTCGGTTCTTTTCGAAGCTGTAGGCTACCGTGAGAGCGCTATAGAGGGCTTCAACAGCCTCACGGCTGTTTATGCTCATGGTCACTCCAGGGGTTTTGACGCGGAGGACACGCATTTCGCCACTGCCTTTCGTATTACGTCCGGTGCGGACAACCCTCTTGAAATCCCCCGATCCACCGCGGGGTCCTGGCGCCCGGGGATATAATACCATTGTCGCCGCCGGGAGCCCGGACCACAACCATCTTTTTCCCCATAGTTTGTCATCACAAGTCCCATTTTCTCCGGTGGTAGAAACAGCCGGTTTTGGGTGACATCATCGCGGGCACATACGGCGGTGGCTTTTCCCTCATGCCGGGCTATGGGCTCGCGGTGCTAGGCCTCTTCGAACCACTCGATAGCGATTACCATTTCCTTGGTCAAAACATCATTGCCTTTGCCATCCAGGGATGCCATTTTCCAGGACCTGGGGAAGGTCTCGAAGCAGTTCCAGCGTTTGATCTCTTGCGACATCTGGGTGTTGTCAATCAGTACGATGGAAATATTCTTCCTCGTGTAGCCCCCGCTGCCCGTCCTCGCCGCTTCTATCCAGTCGTTCAGCACCGTGCTGGCGATGTAGCCTCTCTTTAAGGTAATGTCGCCATACGTCACCCGGCCGGGCCGTTTACGGGTCAGCGGGTCATCACCGTTCTGGTACTCGATTACCTCCGTCTCTATGCTCATGCCCTCAATACTGGCAAACTGGCCCGCATCTACCCCGTCGATCTCCAGGCGGAAGCTGTAATTATTGACAACGCTGTCTGCGCTCCCACCCGGTTGGGCCGCCAATGCCGGCATCAGGCCCCCCGCCAGGACAACCAGAGCCACGATGAGTAAAGCCGCCAGAATCCTGTTTCTCTTCATGGAAAGCACACCCCCTTTTTTTGCTGCGAATATGTTAGGCCTTTCGCCGCCGAAGGTCAACGCCGGTCCGAGGGCGGGTGGTCTCGGGGGCGATGCGGGGGCTTGCTAAACCCCGCTATTTGGGCTATCTTAAGGGCCGGGAGAATGTTGCACGGCTCCAGGTGCCGGCTATCCGGACGGAACGGGGTAAGGAGGCAAATGGCATCCTCTGAGGGAACGCATATCGTTACCACCGCCTGTTCCCATGACTGCGGCGGCCGCTGTGTCCTCAGGGTCCATGTCCGGGACGGCGCCATAACCCATATCGAGACCGATGGCGGCGCCGAGCCGCAGCTCCGGGCCTGTCTCCGCGGCCGCGCCTACCGCCAGAGGGTCCACGCCCCGGACCGCCTC
>JAZFUS010000341.1:0-13027 GCA_036447315.1 Dehalococcoidia bacterium | reverse complement strand
GAGCCCGGCCAGCCGGGCGGCCGGCCCAAAGCGGTGGTCTTCCAGGGCGGCTACCCCAATGGCCAGGGAGGTGATACCGTAGAAGTAGCCCTGGAGGGCTCCCCCCACCGTTCCCGAGATAAAGATATCATTGCCCAGGTTCGCCCCCTCGTTGATGCCGGATATTACCAGGTCCACCCCTTCTTTCATAACGTGGCCCACGGCGATGATGACGGAATCGGCCGGGGTGCCCTCCACGGAGTAGGCTTCGACACCCCTTACCCGGGTCCGTTCCCGGCGCAGGCGCAGGGCGTGGTGCAGGGTGACCGATGTGCCCACACCGCTCTGTTCGCGGTCGGGGGCCACCACCGTCACCTCCGCCACCCCGGCCAGTTCCCGCACCAGCGACCACAGTCCCCGGGAATGAATACCGTCGTCATTGGTGACCAGGACCCTCATGGCGGCAGTTTACCACAAGAGGCGGGGGCGAACAATTATTTATGGGGGGAGGCCTGGGGCGGGCTTTATCGGGGCCGGTCTCCCTTGTAACCAGGCATACGGGGTGGTATAATTCCCAATTGGTGCTGATTTTCACTTGTCCTCCAAGGTTATGGGGTGGTATAATCTACCTGGTTATTTAAGGGGGAAAGCTTTTGGACCTCTTTACCAACTATAGCTACGTGGGCCTCCTCCTGATAGTAGCCACCCTTTTAGGCCTGAGCATGGTATTGATTCCCCAGCTGCTCGGCCTGGTGGGGGTCGTTCCCAGGAAGCCCAATGCCATCAAAAGCTCCACCTACGAGTGTGGTCTCGACACCATCGGCCCAACCTGGGTCCAATTTAACTTCCGGTACTATTTCTTTGCCCTGCTCTTTGTGGTCTTCGATATCGAGATGGTTTTTCTCTTTCCCTGGGCGGTGCAGTTCCGCCAGCTCAAGCTCTTCGGGTTGCTGGAGATGATGATATTCATTCTCATCCTGGTGGTGGGCTTCGCCTATGCCTGGAAGAAGGGGGCCCTGGAATGGAAATAGGTCCGGCCTATTCCCCAGAGAAAGTGGATAGGGTCGAGGGCGCCATCGTCGGGGAGCTCATAGGGCGCTCCCTGGAGCCCATCCCCGACCCCGACCGTTGGCTGGACGAAGATTTGCCCCGGGGGGTACTGATCACCTCCATAGATGCCCTGCTTAACTGGGGGAGGCGCTCCGCGGTGTGGCCCGTAAACTTCGGGCTGGCCTGCTGCGCCATGGAGATGATAGCTTCCGCGGCCTCCCGCTTCGACCTCTCCCGTTTCGGCATGGAGATTTTCCGGGCCTCCCCCCGGCAGGCGGACCTCATGATCGTAGCCGGGACCCTTACCTGGAAGATGGCCCCCCAGCTGTTGCGGGTCTATAACCAGATGCCCGAGCCCAAATGGGTGCTGGGCATGGGACAATGCGCCATATCGGGGGGGCCCTTTGCCGAGTCCTATGGCGTGGTGCCCGGGGTCAACCGCATAGTGCCCGTGGATGTCTACGTCCCGGGGTGCCCTCCCCGCCCCGAGGCCCTGCTCTACGGGTTCCGAATGCTCCATGCCAAGATTGCCAAGAACAGCCTGAAGGGGTGAAGGATGGCCGAGTTCAAGGTTGGTGACAGGGCTAAAGTCATGGACAGACCGGGGTGGCCCGGCGGATATAAGCTGTCGGGCTGGGAGGGCCAGATCGTGGAGGTCAAGGAAGACCCCCAGGGCTGGGTGATTTTGAAGGCGGACAGTACGGGATATGATATGGCCTTTCCCGAGGCCGAGTTGGAGAAGATTTAGAGAATGACCGCCCCCCTGGCCAGCTCCGAGATCGCCCAGCGCATAGGTAAAGAGTTGCTCCAGGCGGAGCCCCGGGCCGAGGGCGACGCCGTGGTGGTGGAGCCCGGCTCCATCCTCGAGGTAGCCCGTTTCCTCCGGGAGACACCGGACCTGGACTTCGACTACCTGGTCAGCATCACCGCCGTTGACCGTTGGGACTATCTGGAGGTGGTATACCGCCTGGTATCCCGGGGGCACAACCACAGCCTGGTGGTGAAGGCCCGGTGCGGGGACCGGGACAATGCCGGCCTGCCGTCGGTGGTGGGCCTGTGGCGGGGAGCAGATTTTCAGGAGCGAGAGGTCTTTGACCTCATGGGCATCCGCTTTGAGGGCCACCCCAATCTGAGGCGCATCCTCACCTGGGATGGCTTCGAGGGCCATCCGTTGCGGAAGGACTTTTTAGGTTAGACCGGTAGGATGATGATTCGGACCGAACCTGTCGTTATAAACATGGGCCCCCAGCACCCCTCGACCCACGGGGTGTTCCGGATGAGGGTCACCCTCGATGGAGAGGTCATCATTGATATGGAGCCCGTCTTCGGCTACCTCCACAGGGGGATCGAGAAGCTGGCCGAGTCGCGCACCTATACCCAGTTTATCCCCATGACCGACCGCCTGGACTACCTGGCCTCCATGTCCAACAACCTGGGATATGTGCTGGCGGTGGAGAAACTGGCCGGGATATCCGTTCCCCCCCGGGCCGAGTACCTCCGGGTGATAATGGCCGAGATGATGCGCATCTCCTCCCACCTGATGGCGGTGGGCTTCTTCATCAACGACTGTGGAGCCTTGGCTACCCCCCTGCTCTATATGTACCGGGAACGGGAGAAGCTCCTGGACCTCTTCGAGATGGTCTGCGGACAGCGGCTCACCTATAACTATATGCGGTTTGGTGGGGTGAGCCATGACGTTCCCCCGGAGTTCCTGCCCGCCCTGAAACGGTTCGTGGCCGAGATGCCGGGTTTCATCGATGAATATGACCAGCTCCTGGCCGAGAATGAGATTCTGCTGGTCCGGGCCCAGGGGGTAGGCATCCTTCCCCGGGAGCTGGCTTTAAACGCCTCGGTCAGCGGACCGGTGGCTCGGGCCAGCGGCATAGAGTGGGATATCCGCCGCGCCGACCCCTATCTGGTCTATGACAAGTTCGATTTCGATATCCCCACCGGCACCGTGGGCGATTGCTATGACCGCTACCGGGTGAGGATCCTGGAGATGCGCCAGAGCCTGCGCATCCTGGTCCAGGCCATAGAGCAGCTGCCGGAGGGGCCGGTGCGCTCCGAGGTCCCCCACCTGGTGAGGCCCCCCGAGGGGGAGGCCTACGGGCATATCGAGGCGCCCAAGGGGGAGCTGGGTTTCTATCTGGTCTCCGATGGCTCCATAGCCCCCTATCGCTGTCACATCCGGGCCCCCAGCTTTATCAATATGACCACCCTCCGGGATATGGTCCTGGGCTGGAAACTGGCCGACGCCATCATCATCTTCGGCAGCATCGACATCGTGCTGGGCGAGGTGGACAGATGATGGACTGGCTCCACTGGGCCATATTCACGGGCATCATCCTGGTCTTCGTCCTGGTCATGGTCATGGTCCTCATCATGATCGAGCGCCGGGGCATAGCCCGCTTTCAGCTCCGCCCGGGCCCCAACCGCGTGGGCCCCTTCGGGGCGCTTCAGCCAGTGGCCGATGCCATCAAGGTGCTCACCAAGGAGGACATCATCCCGTCCGCCGGGGATAAATGGGTCCACTGGATGGCCCCGGTCATCGTCTTTGTCCCGGCGTTTATGATCTTCGCGGTGGTGCCCTTCCAGAAGGGGGCCATCCTGGCCGACCTCAACATCGGTATCCTCTACATCATCGCCATCTCCTCCGTCGGCGTGGTGGGGGTGTTCATGGCGGGGTGGGGTTCCAACAACAAATACTCCCTGATCGGCGCCATGCGCGCCGTGGCCCAGATGGTGAGCTATGAGATCCCCCTGGTGCTCTCCATAGTGGGGGTGGTGCTGGCGGCGGGGGCACTGTCCATGACCACGATCGTGGAGAACCAGTCCATTCCGTATATCCTTCTCCAGCCCCTGGGCTTTCTCATCTTCTTCCTGGGCTCCTCCGCCGAGCTCAACCGCACCCCCTTTGACCTTCTGGAGGCGGAGTCCGAGATCGTTGCCGGGTATCACACGGAATATTCGGGGATGAAGTTCGCCCTCTTCTACCTGGGGGAGTATGCCCATGCCCTGGCGGTAGCGGCCGTCACCACCGTCCTTTTCCTGGGCGGCTGGAAACTGCCCTGGGGAATAATCTCCGACTTCCCGGTGGCTTTCATCTGGTTCATGGCGAAAATGGTGGCGGTGTTCCTGCTTTTCCTCTGGGTAAGGGCCACCATACCCAGGCTCCGGGTGGACCAGGTCATGGCCTTTGCCTGGAAGGGCCTCTTTCCCCTGGCGCTGGCCAACATGTTCATCATAGCGGTCGAGGTCCTCATCTGGCCCAATACCCCCTGGCCGCTGATCCTGGTCAACTTTGCCGCCGCCGGGGTCCTGATAGTTATATGGTCGCGATTCTTCCACACGGGAGGTGGCCGGGTTGAGGTTTGACCATTACGGCAAGGGGATTGCCAAGGGCATGGCCCTGACCCTGAAGCATGCGCTCACCCGCTCGAACATCACGGTCCGGTATCCCGAGGAGAAGCTGCACAACTCGCGGCGCATCCGGGGCCCCGAGCTGGTCTGGGACCCCGAGCGGTGCACCGTCTGCGCCACCTGCGCCAAGGCCTGCCCTCAGGGGAACATCACCATCGTCAGCTCGATAGGGCCCGATAACAAGTACGTGCCCGAGCGCTTCGAGATCGACCACGGGCGGTGCATGTTCGACGGGCTGTGCGTGGAGGCCTGCCCCTTCGAGGCCCTCCACATGGGGCGGGAGTATGAGCGGGGCACCTACCGGCGCGGGTCCCTGGTGGAGAACAAGGAACAGCTGGAGGCCTCGGACGTGAGGCATCCCAGCGCCTATTTCCGGCCCGAGTTCGAGGCTGAAATCCCCGAACAGACCCTTCTGGTCAACAGACAGATCAGGGGGACCAAGACAAGGAGGCGGGGTTGGCTCTCTCCATAATATTCTGGATTCTGGCGGTGGTCATCGTGGGGGCGGCCCTGGGCGTGGTTTTGCTCAGGAACGTCTTCCGGGCGGCCCTCCTTCTGATACTCAGCTTCCTGGGCATTGCCGGCCTGTTCGTTATCCTGGGGGCCGATTTCCTGGCGGCGGTCCAGATCCTCATCTATGTGGGGGCCATCTCCGTGCTCCTGCTCATGGGCATCATGCTCACCCGGGAGCAGCAGCATGGCAGCCCCTTTGGCCGGCTGCGCTGGCCGGCGGCCGTCGTAGTGGCGGCGCTGCTGGTGACCATCGTCATGGCGGTGACCGGCACCCCGTGGTCGGTGGGAATCCTGGCGGCCCCCGAGCCCACCACCGAGGCCATCGCCAACAGCCTGTTCAGCCTGGAGCGGGGGTTTGTTCTCCCCTTTGAGATAGCCTCGGTGCTGCTCCTGGCGGCGGTGGTGGGGGCCATTGTTATCGTGAGGGAGAAATAGGCGGGTGTTGAACGTAGGTCTGGAGCATTACCTGACGCTTTCGGCGGTGCTTTTCTGCATCGGGCTCTACGGGGCCCTGGCCAAGCGTAACGTGGTCATCATCCTGATGTGCATCGAGATCATGCTCAATGCGGTCAACATCTCCCTGGTGGCCTTTTCCCGCTACCTGGGCCTGATCACCGGGCAGACCTTTGCGATTTTCGTGATGACGGTGGCGGCGGCGGAGGTGGCGGTGGGCCTGGCCCTGATCATCTCCGTATATCGCCATCGAGGGACGGTGGACGTGGGAGAGGTTGACCTGATGAAATGGTAGGGGTGGGCTGAAAATGTGGGTCGAAGTTAAGAGAGCGCCCAACCTTATGATGGCGGAAATGTGGAAGGAACTCTTCGAGGGGGAGGGCATACCCACTCGCATCCTCCCCGATCCCGCTTCCAACGGGGAGGGTGAATTCGCCGCGTATATCGTATATGTGCCCAAATTCCGGGACCACGTGGTTGAAGAAGTGTTGAGGAAGGTGTAGATGCCTCATCAGCTCGTCTGGGTGATCTTCCTTCTCCCCTTTTTCTCCTTTGCCGTTAATGCACTCGTTATCCGGCCGTATCTCAGCCACCGGCACCGCCTCAGCGGCTACGTGACCATCGGGGCCATCGGTGGCTCCCTGGTCCTTTCCCTCTGGGCCCTCCGGACCGTCCTGGGCAGCGCCGACCATAACCTGCCCGTCCCCGATGTATCGTGGGTGGTTATCGAGAACGGCGTCAATATCAATCTGGGCCTCATAATGGACTCCTTGAGCGCGGTTATGCTGGTGGTGGTCCTGGTGGTCAGCCTCATGGTCCAGGTCTACTCCCTGGGCTACATGCATGTCATAACGGGAGACCGCGATTACTCGGCCACGGGCTACGTCCGCTATTTCGCCTTCATGTCCCTGTTCACCGGCTTCATGCTGGGACTGATCCTGGCCGACAGCCTGCTCTTCCTCTACGTCTTCTGGGAGGGTGTGGGGCTGTCCTCCTACCTCCTCATCGGGTTCTGGTTCCACCGGCCGGCGGCGGCCAATGCCGCCAAGAAGGCCTTTATCGTCACCCGGATCGGCGATTTCGGCCTCCTGCTGGCCATCCTCTATCTCTATCTCAAGGTGGGCACCGTTGACATCCTCGAGCTGCACGCCCTGGCCGCGGCGGGCGCCCTCACCGGCGTGGTGCTCACCTGGGCGGCCGTGGGCATCTTCGCCGGGGCGGTGGGCAAATCGGCCCAGTTCCCCCTGCACACTTGGCTCCCCGATGCCATGGAGGGCCCCACCCCGGTAAGCGCCCTGATCCACGCCGCCACCATGGTGGCCGCCGGGGTCTTTTTGGTGGCCCGCATGTTCCCCCTCTTCGAGCACTCGCCCCAGGCCCTGACCACCGTGGCCGTCATCGGAGGCTTCACCGCCATCTTTGCCGCCACCATGGGCCTGGTGATGCACGATATCAAACGGGTCATCGCCTATTCCACCATCAGCCAGCTGGGGTATATGATGCTGGGCCTGGGTTCCGGGGGCATGGCCATCGGCATCTTCCACCTGTTCAATCATGCCTTCTTCAAGGCCCTGCTCTTCCTGGGGGCGGGCTCCGTGAACCATGCCACGGGCACCTTCGACATGAGGCGGATGGGGGGACTCAAAAAGGTCATGCCCTGGACCTACGGCACCTTCCTGCTGGCCTCCTTGAGCCTGGCCGGCATCTGGCCCCTGGCCGGTTTCTGGAGCAAGGACGAGCTTTTGGCACAGGTTTATGAGGAGCAGCGCCTCCTCTTCTATCTGGGTATGGCCACGGTGTTCCTGACCGCCTTCTACATCTTTCGCGTGTTCTTTCTCACCTTTGGCGGGAAGTACCGGGGGGAGAAGGCCAAACTCCACGAATCGCCGGCGGTGATGGTAGCCCCCATGGTGGTGCTGGCGGTGCTGGCGGTGACCTCGGGCTGGCTGAATCTGACCGGCGGCTTCGACCGCTTCCTGGGGGGGCATGGCGAGGCCCACGGCCTCATGGCTGGCCTTTTCGGCATCCTGGCCCATCCCCTCCCCCTGGTTTCCCTGGCCCTGGCGGGCCTGGGCATCGGCCTGGCCTATGCCATGTACGGGTCCAAGACGATTTCCGCCGAGGCGATGGGCCGGACCTTCGCCCCCCTTTACACCCTCTTCTCCCGCAAATACTGGATGGACGAGCTGTACGAGAAGGTGTTTGTGAACGGGGTCTTGGTGAACGGGCTCTTCAGGGTGCTGGATGCCTATGACAGCGGGGCGATAGATGGAATGGTCAATAGTGTGGCCGGGGGCACCCTGGGGCTGGGCCGGGGGGTGAGGCGGTTGCAGACGGGGCAGCTCCAGATCTATGCCCTGGCCATAGTGGCAGGGCTGGTGTTGATCATGGCGGGACTGTACTATTTCAACGGATCTTGAGGAGATAGCTTGGGCTTTCCGTATCTGACAATTATAGTTTTCCTCCCGGTGCTGGGGGCCATCATTATCGGCCTGCTCCCCCGGCCGCGGTCGAGGACCATCAAGCTGGTGGCCGCCGGGGCCAGCCTCGCCTCCTTTGTCCTATCCCTGGCCCTCTATGTCCAGTTCGATCGGGCCCCGGGCACCTGGCTGGCCGAGTCCCCGCTGTCCTGGATACCCTCCCTCAACGCCAGCTATCACCTGGGCGTGGACGGCTTGAGCCTGCCGTTGGTGGTGCTCACCACCTTCCTGGGGATCCTGGCGATCCTCATCTCCTGGAAGATCGAACTCCGGCCCCGCGAGTATTTCATCTGGCTCCTGCTCCTGGAGACGGGCATCCTGGGGGTCTTCACCTCCCTGGACCTGCTCCTCTTCTTCCTCTTCTGGGAGGTGGAGCTTATCCCCATGTACATGCTCATCACCATCTGGGGCTCGGGCCGGAAAGAGTATTCGGCCATCAAGTTCGTTGTCTACACCCTCTTCGGCAGCGCCCTGATGCTGGCCGGGATTCTGGCCCTCTACTTCGCCGCCGGGACCTTCGACATCGTGGAGATCTCCGGGATGGACCTGGGTGCGCTCAGGGCGGCCATCCCCCTCTCGGCCATTTTCTTCCTGCTGCTGGCGGGCTTTGCCATAAAGCTGCCGGTATTTCCCTTTCACACCTGGCTCCCCGATGCACACACCGATGCTCCCACCGCGGTGAGCGTCATCCTGGCGGGGGCGCTCCTCAAGATGGGGGGCTACGGCATCATCCGCCTCTGTGTCAGCATCTTCCCCGAGGTGGCCCGGGACTACTCCCTCCTGCTGGTATTCCTGGCCGTGGTCAATATACTCTACGGGGCTGCGGTGACCATGCGGCAGACGGACTTGAAAAGGCTCATCGCCTATTCCAGCGTCAGCCACATGGGCTACGTGCTCCTGGGCATCTTCGCCCTGACCCCCCTGGGCCTCACCGGGGCCGCCCTGCAGATGGTCAGCCACGGGGTTATCACCGGGCTCCTCTTCGCCATGGTGGGGCTGGTCTATGATAAGGCCCACACGCGCGATATCAGGGTGTTGGGGGGCCTGGCCCGCCAGATGCCGGTGGTGGCCGTGGTCTTCAGTTTGGCCGGGCTGGCCTCCCTGGGGCTGCCCGGTACCAGCGGGTTCGCCGCCGAGTTCATGGTCTTTCTGGGCGGCTTCACCAGCACGGCTTTCGGCAGCATTCGCGTGTTCACCATCCTGGGGGTGGCGGGGATCGTGGTCACGGCGGGGTATATCCTGTGGATGCTCCAGCGGGTGTTCTACACCGAGCCCCAGGACAAGTACGATGGAGTGGGCGATGCCGATACCCTGGAGAAGGTAGCCATCTTCTCCCTGGTGGCCTCTATCATGGTCATCGGTATCTACCCGGCGGTGGTCACCGATGTTATCAAGTCCAGTATGGGGCCGTTGAGCGCCCTTTGGGGGTCGTAGCGGAAACATGAAAGGGAACGGTATCGTCGTGGCCGTGGGGGCGGTGGTCCGGGACGAGGGGGGGAGAGTCCTGCTGGTGAAGCATGTCCCGGAGCGGGGCGGCTACTGGCAGGGGAAGTGGATCTGCCCCGGCGGGGGGCTCGAGCTGGGAGAGAGCCTGGAGCAAGGGACAAAAAGAGAAGTGAAGGAAGAGACCAATCTGGAGATAGAGCTGGAAACCCTGCTCCCTCCCTTCGACCGGGTGGTGAAGGGGGGGGAGGGGACCGAGCTGCACGTTATCTACATCGATTACCTGGCCCGGGTGGCTGAGGGCGAGCTCAGGGTGGGGGACGATGTGGGTGAGGCCCTGTGGGTGGAGAAGGGGGACCTCCCCAGGTTGTGGGGGGAGCTCCATGAGGATACCCGGAAGCTGTTTGCGCTGGCGGGTCTGGGGCCCCATGAAAAGAGGAGCGGGTCTTGAACTGGAATCTGCTGACACCGGAACTGAGCCTGGGCGTCTTCGCCCTCGCCGTGATCATCGCCGACCTCTTCGTGGAGCGAAAGGGGATTCTGGCCGCCATGAGCGTGGCCGGGCTGGTGGTGGCGGTGGGCTTCTCCCTGGCCCTGTGGGGTGGGCAGACCGGCACGGCCTTTGGCGGAATGCTGGTGGTGGACGAATTTGCCCTCTTCTTCAAGTTCCTTTTCTGCGGGGCGGCCATTCTGGTTATCCTGGCTTCGGTGGACTATGTAAAAAAATTCCCGCGCTTCCAGGGCGAGTACTACGCCCTGGTGCTGATGGCCACCATGGGGATGATGTTCATGGCCGGCACCGGCGAGCTTGTCTCCATCTACATCTCCCTGGAGCTGGCCAGCATCTCCCTGTACATCCTGGCCGGCTTTATGAAGGACCCCAAGTCCGCCGAGGCCGGACTGAAATATCTTCTCCTGGGGGCGGTGGCGTCGGCGGTGCTCCTCTACGGCATGGCCCTGATCTTTGGTGTCACCGGACAGACCAACCTGGGTGCCATCGCCGAGGCCATAAAGGGCGTGGGCGGCCCCATGGAGAGCCCGGCCCTGCTCCTGGGCGTAGTCTTCCTGGTGGCGGGCTTTGGTTTCAAGATCGCCAGTGTTCCCTTCCAGATGTGGGTACCCGATGTCTATGAGGGGGCCCCCACCCCCGTCACCGCCCTTCTCTCCGTGGCCAGCAAGGCCGCGGGCTTTGCCGTGATCATCAGGGTCTTCTTTTCCGCCTTTGGCGGGCTGGAGTGGCTCAGCCTGGACTGGGGGATACTGTTTGCGGTGCTGGCCGCCGTTACCATGACCGTGGGCAACGTGGTGGCCCTGCACCAGACCAACATCAAACGCCTCCTGGCATACTCCTCCATCGCCCACGCGGGCTATATCATGATAGGGCTGGCGGCGGTGGGGATGGCCCCGGCGGGCGAAACCCTGAGCCGCAGCGGCGTCCTCTTCTATCTGGCGGGGTACGCCGTGACCAACCTGGGGGCGTTCATCGCCATCATCGCCATCTCCGGCAAGCAGGATAGCGACCACATCGACGGCTATTCGGGAATGTCCCGGCGGGCGCCCATACTGGCCCTGGCCCTGACCCTGTGTCTTATCTCGCTGACCGGAATCCCCCCCACCGCCGGTTTCATGGCCAAGATCTACATCTTCAACGCGGCGGTGCAGAGCAACCTGTTGTGGCTGGTGGTGATCGGGGTGATCAACTCCGCGGTCTCGGCCTACTATTACCTGCGGGTGGTCCGGGTTATGTACCTGGGCGAACCTGCGTCCAAAGAGCCGGTGCCCTCCTCGGGGGCGCTGCGGACCGCCCTCGCCCTGTCCTGCCTGGGGGTGCTGTTCATGGGCATCTTCCCCTCCTTCGTCATCAGGGTCACCGAGGTGGCGGTCAGGATCCTTTCCTAAGCCCCTTAGACCCCCTTAGACCCCTCTTTCCTTGACACCCCAAAAGCGGCGGTGATACACTTTCCTTACCCATGAAAGTTGGCGTTCTGGTCAATCCCAAAATAGAGGCGGCCCAGGGCCTGGCCCGGGAGCTCGAGGAGATTGTCCGCCGGGAGGGGAGCACACTGTGGCAGTGTTCCGGATGGGAGGAGGACCGGGCCCTGGACCAGGTCCCGGACACCGATCTCATCCTCTGCCTGGGGGGTGACGGTACCATCCTGCGGGCGGCCCGGGCGTTGATTCCCTGGCCCGTCCCCATCCTGGGCATAAATCTGGGACGGCTGGGCTTCATGACCGAATTGAGTCCCGCCGAGGCGAGGGAGAAGCTCCCCTCGATCCTCAGGGGAGAGGGCTGGATTGAGGAGCGGACCATGCTTCAGGCGGAGCTGGTCTCATCCCGGACGGGGGAGGCCCCCGAGGTCTTTCATGCCCTTAACGATGTGGTGGTGGGGCGGGGGCGGGTGCCCCGGGTGGTGCCCATCAAGGCCACGGTGGACGGCGAGTTTTTGACCTGTTACCGGGCCGATGGGGTCATTGTGGCTACCGCCACCGGAAGCACCGCCTATTCCCTTTCCGCCGGGGGCCCCATCCTCTTCCCCGAGGCCAGGGAGGTGCTGCTTCAGCCCGTGTCCGCCCATGTCAGCCTGGCCACCGCCCTGGTCATGCCGCCCACGGTGACCGTGGAGCTGGAGGTGGAGGGCGACCATCAGGCCGTGCTGTGCATCGACGGCCAGCTGGACGTGGAGCTGCAGCGCGGCGACAGGGTCCGGGTGAGCCGCAGTCCCCACCTGGCCCGGTTTCACAGGACCATGCCCCCGGCCTTCTTCTACAGGGCTTTGGGGCAAAGGCTGAACGGCCGGAATGCTTGAAGGGAATGAGAAGATGAAGGTAAAGGTGAGTGTAGAGAAGGCCGGAATAGCCGATGTGCCGCAGATACACCGGCTCATCAACGACTTCGCCGAGAAGGGGGACATGCTTCCCCGTCCCTTGAGCGAGCTCTACGAGAATCTGCGGGACTTCTCCGTGGCCCGGGAGAAAGGGGAGGTCGTGGCCTGTGTCGCCCTCCACGTGCTCTGGGCCGACCTGGGCGAGGTCAAGTCGCTGGCGGTGGACAGGGAGAGACAGGATGCGGGGTTGGGCCGCCAGCTCATGGAGGCCTGCCTGGAGGAGGCGCGGGGGTTGGGTATTCCCACCATCTTCTGCCTTACCTACAGTCCCGAGTTCTTCGAGAGGTTCGACTTTCGCCGCACCGATGTCATGGATCTGCCCCGGAAGGTGTGGGGGGAGTGTCAGCGCTGCCCCAAGTTTCCCAACTGCGACGAAACAGCCCTGGTGCTCTCCCTGGGCGAGGGGGCATAGCGACCTGGCCGGGGAGCGGGTCGTCTCCAGCCGGACCGTCTTTCAGGGCCAGGTGGTGGGGTTGCGGGTGGATGAGGTGGAGCTGGCTTCGGGGGAGGTGACCACCCGGGAAGTGGTGGAGTACAGCGACTGCGTGGTCGTTGTCGCCCTGGACGGAGATGACAATGTGCTGCTGGTGCGCCAGTACCGCCATGCGGTGGGCCGGCAGCTATTGGAGCTGCCCGCCGGGGGTATGGAGCCCGCGGAGAGCCCCGAAGACTGCGTCCGCCGCGAGATGCGGGAGGAGACGGGGTTTCTCCCCCACCGGCTGAAGAGGCTGGGGGGCTACTTCTCCGCCCCCGGCTTCTGCACCGAGTACCTCCACCTCTACCTGGCCACCGATCTTGAGCCCA
>JAZFUS010000340.1:0-2297 GCA_036447315.1 Dehalococcoidia bacterium | reverse complement strand
GGTGCTTCGGCCGCTGGTGCCTCGGCTGCCGGTGCTTTGCCTGCCGGTGCTTCGTCTGCCGGTGCCTCGGCCGCTGGTGCCTCGGCTGCTGGTGCTTCGGCCGCTGGTGCTTTGTCTGCCGGTGCCTCGGCTGCCGGTGCTTCGGCCACAGGGGCCTCGGCTGCCGGTGCTTCGGCTGCGGGCGCTTTGTCTGCCGGTGCCTCGGCCGCGGGCGCCTGAGACACGGCCACCTGGAACGCGGGCGCCCCATCCTCGGGCGCCTCATCGTCGGGGGCAAAGGACAGTGAACCCAGCTCCGCCATGGCTTCTTCCATGGCCCCCACCGCCTCCTGGGACGGCGCCTCCTGGGCGCTCCTCCCCTCCGCCGCCGCCGATGCGATCCTGGAGGTGACCAGCCTGATGGCCCGGATGGCATCATCATTGGAGGGGATGGGGAAATCGATGCCGTCGGGGTTGCAGTTGGTGTCCAGCATGGCCAGCACCGGGATGTCGATCCGCCTGGCTTCAGCCAGGGCGATCTTCTCCCTGGTGGTGTCCACGATATAGAGTGCGCTGGGCAGTTTTGTCATCTCCTTGAAGCCGCCCATGTTCCGGTTGAGGCGCTGTATCTGCTCCCCCAGCTTCAACGCCTCCCTCTTGGGGAGGGGATCGAATTCACCCCGGGACTGCTGGTCCTCGAGGCGGACCAGGTAGTCGATGCGGGCCTGGATGGTGGTGAAATTGGTGAGCATGCCCCCCAGCCAGCGCAGGTTGACGTAGAACATGCCGGAGCGTGTGGCTTCCTGCTCGACCGCCTCCTGGGCCTGTTTCTTGGTGCCCACGAAGAGGATGGTCCCCCCATCGGCCACCGTCTTACGCACGAAGTTGCAGGCCTTCTCCAGAAGACCTATGGTCTGCTCCAGGTCTATGATATGGATGCCGTTGCGCTGGGTGAAGATGTATCTCTTCATTTTGGGGTTCCAGCGGCTGGTCTGGTGGCCAAAGTGAGCCCCCGCCTCCAGCAGGAGCTTTATCGATACTTCAGTTGTGACCTCTTGGACCATGGCCTCCTCTTCTCACTTACAGGATATACCGGCTGAGGTCCTCATCCGAGACGAGGTTGCCTATCTGTTGGGAGACGTATTCTTTATCTACGACCACGTCCCCCTCCTTTTCCGGGGCGGTGAAGTTTATTTCCTCCAGCACCTTCTCCATTATGGTATGGAGCCTGCGGGCTCCGATGTTCTCCGAACGTTCATTCATGAGGCAGGCCAGGCGGGCCAACTCCTCGACACCGTCGGGGGTGAAGCTAAGCTCCACGCCCTCGGTTCTCAGCAGCTCCTGGTACTGCTTGGTCAGGGCGCTCTTGGGATCGACCAGGATCTTCTCCAAGTCGTCTTGGGTCAGGGACTCCATCTCCACCCGTAAAGGGAACCTGCCCTGGAGCTCAGGGATGAGGTCCGAGGGCCGCGACTGGTAAAAGGCGCCCGCGGCGATGAAAAGCATGTGATCGGTCTTCACCGGGCCGAAGCGGGTCATTACCGCGGTGCCCTCCACAATGGGCAGGAGGTCCCGCTGTACCCCCTCCCCGGAGACATCCCGGCCCACATCCACCCTGGGCCCGGCCAGTTTGTCCAACTCATCGATGAAGACCACGCCGCTTTCCTCCGCCCTCTCTATGGAATCGTCCACCATCTGGTCGAAGTCGATGAGCTTGTTGGCCTCCTCCCGGGTGATGATCTTGTGGGCCTCGCGGACGCGGACCTTCCGGGAGTGGTTGTGTCCCGCCCGGCCTCTGGCCTGTTCGGGGTAATCGCCCAGGCCGTCACCGAAATCCTCGCCACCGCCCCGCAGGGGGAGCTCGGCGGCCATGGTCAGCCCCTCCGCCTCCGCCCCCACCTCTATCTCGATGACCTGCTCGTCCAGCTCATGGCTCTGGAGAAGCCTGGCCACGCTCTTGCGGGAGCGGCCAACCTTCCTTTGAATTTTGGCTCGTGGTTTGGCGAGCGCCTCCTGCTTGCGGACCGGGGCCCGCAGGGCCCTGGCGGGGGGCAGCTGTTTACACAGGTAATCCAGGATCTTCTCGGTGGCCAGGCCCTCGGCCTGGGTCTCCACCTCCCGGACCTTGCGGTCGTACACCTTCATAACGGAGGTCTCCACCAGGTCCGAAACCATGGATTCCACATCCCGGCCCACATACCCGTCCTCGGTGAATTTGGTGTCCTCGACCTTGATCAAGGGGGCGTCTATGATGGAGGCCATCCGCCGGGCTATCTCCGTCTTGCCCACCCCTGTGGGCCCTATCATGAGGATGTTCT
>JAZFUS010000339.1:0-2076 GCA_036447315.1 Dehalococcoidia bacterium | reverse complement strand
GCACCGTTATCATAGCCCAGGGTATCGTCCCCGGAACCAGCGGGGTGGTACCTGAGAAGAGATGGCCCCGACAGACTCGGGGTCGAAAAAGGGTGGCACCGCGGGAAATCCCCCGCCCCTTACATGGGGAGGGGATTTTTTAGTTTGAGGAGGAGTCCGCTGATGTATCTGCCGGATATGGAGACCTTTCGCCGGGAGACGGGCCGGGGAAACATGGTACCGGTGTACCGGGACTGGCGGGCCGACCTGGAGACCCCGGTATCGGTGTTCCTCAAGCTGGCCGGGACGGCCCCCGCCTTTCTGCTGGAGAGTGTGGAGCAGGGGCAGCGCCTGGGGAGGTACTCCTTCATCGGTATAAACCCCTCCCTGGTCCTGGAGACCCGGGGGCTGGAGGGCACTATCCGCCGCCGGGACCAGGAGAGCAAGGTCGCCCTGGGACATCAGCCCCAGGGCCCCGACCCCCTGAATGTGCTGCAGGGCCTTCTCTCTCAGCGCCCCGTGCACAGGACCCAGGGGCTGCCCCGCTTCTTCGGGGGGGCGGTGGGCTATATCTCCTATGACACGGTGAGATTTTTTGAGAGGCTGCCCGAGGCCCCCGGGGACCAGATGGGATTACCCGACTGCGTCTTCATGTTCCCCGAGATCCTGATAATTTTCGACCACGTCCAGCACCGGATGAAGATCGTCTTCCTGGACCTCGACGGCTCCCCCGACCCCGCCGCCTACCAGGAGGCCTGCGACCGGATAGATGCCGTCATCTCCGATCTGGGCCGTGCCCTGCCCCCCGAGCCCCCGGTGGGGCCCGGGCCGGTCAAGGAGGCGCCGGAGTTCTCCACCAATTTACCCTTCGAGGAGTACCGGGAGAGGGTGCTCCGGGCCAAGGAGTACATCCTGGCCGGCGACATCTTTCAGGTGGTCCCCTCTCGCCGTCTGTGGCGGGAGACCGGAGCCGATTCCTTCACCATCTACCGGGCGCTCCGGATGCTCAATCCCTCCCCCTATATGTTCCATCTGAATTTCGGGCCCTTTCAGCTCATCGGCTCCTCGCCGGAGATGCTGGTCAGGCTCGAGGAGGGCCAGGCCGAGACCCGGCCCATAGCCGGCACCCGGCCCCGGGGCTCCACCGACGAGGAGGACGAGGCGGCCATCGCCGACCTCCTGGGCGACCCCAAGGAGAGGGCGGAGCATACCATGCTGGTGGACCTGGGCAGAAACGACCTGGGCCGGGTCTGCCGCTACGGGACGATCAAGCTTCCCCTGTACATGACCACGGAGAAATACTCCCACGTCATTCACATCGTCTCCTCGGTGACGGGCGAGCTGAAGCCGGAATATGATGCCTTCAGCCTGCTCCGGTCCTGCTTCCCCGCGGGTACGGTGAGCGGGGCCCCCAAGATACGGGCCATGGAGATCATCACCGAGCTGGAGGGGCAGAAACGGGGCCCCTATGCCGGGGCGGTGGGCTACTTCGGCTTCGGGGGCAATATGGACACCTGCATCGCCATTCGCACCATTGTCAAGACCGGCGATACGGTATATCTTCAGGCGGGGGGCGGCATCGTGGCCGACTCCGAGGCCCGGGCGGAGTTTGAGGAGACCCGGAAGAAGATGGAGGTCCTGGGCAGGGCGGTGGACCTGGCCGAGGGCATCGGGACCTATTAGAGGAGGAGGCGTGGATGATCAAGGAAGCTATCGCTCAACTGATAGAGCGCGAGGACCTGACTCAGGAGGAGGCCCGGGAGGTCATGGGGGTAATCATGCGGGGCGAGGCCACCCCCGGCCGGATAGGGGGTTTTCCGGTGGCCCCGCGCCTGAAGGGTGAGACGCCGGAGGAGATCGCCCGGCGTATCCTGGGCGGCGAAGGGGGGCCCAAGCGGGACGTGGTGCTCCTCAATGCCGCGGGGCTGCTGGTGGCCGGGTGTAGGGCCCCCGATTTCCCGACGGGGCTCTCCCTGGGGGCCCAGAGCCTCGATTCCGGCCGGGCACGGGAGAAGCCTCAGGAGTTGGTGGCCTTTACTCAGGGCGAGGGGTTAGATGTACCTCGATGAGATAATAGCCGCCACACGTAAGAGGTTT
>JAZFUS010000338.1:0-4271 GCA_036447315.1 Dehalococcoidia bacterium | reverse complement strand
GGGCTCTCGGGCTCCCGAGCGACCGCCCCCGCCGGCTCCCCCTGTGGGGACGTGGCAACATGCCTTAAGCTCCGGTAAAGGGCGTCTACCCGCGGTTTGTTCTGGTGTAGCTCTGTCTGACGCATCGTTACTCTATTCGATAATAGACCTTTGATACGGGGGATACCATCCTTCTACAGAAGGATAGAGGGATGAGTTTGAGTGATAAGAAGTAGTAGCCATTCCGGGCTTTCCGGCGCGGTATGCGGTCGTTGCTTCTTGCCCCGGGCTGTAGTAGTCTGGCAGCAGCATGTCCTGGGCGGGATGAAGGTTACGATATTTGGCGCGCTGGGAAGATAAAGCCACATATGTCCGGCGAATGTTCGACGCTATTGCCGGCCGGTATGACCTGCTCAACAGCTTCTTAAGCTTTCGGAGGGATGGAGCCTGGCGCCGTTTTGCCGTCTCCAGGTCGGGCCTCGGCCCGGGGGGGCTGGCCCTGGATGTGGCCACCGGGACCGCCGAGCTGGCGCGGTGCATTGCCCGGGACAGGGGCGGGTGCAGGGTTATAGGGCTGGACTTCTCTCCAGAGATGCTTGCCCGTGCCAGAGACAAGCTCGCCGATCCGCCCGGCGGTGGTGGAATCGAGCTGGTCATGGGCGACGCCTTGAGGCTGCCCTTCCCCGACGACACCTTCGATGGTGTCACGATGGGCTTCGCCCTGAGAAATGTGGCCAGTATCGCCGGTGCCTTTGGCGAGATGGCGCGGGTGGTGAAACCGGGGGGCAGGGTTGTTTGTCTGGAGCTTACCAGGCCGCCGTCCCGGCTCATCAGGGCGGTTTACTATCTCTATCTTCAGCGTGTTGCCCCATACATCGGCGGGCTCATATCCGGCAGTAGGGAAGCCTATGCCTACCTGCCCCGGTCTATTCTGGAGTTCCCCTCACCCGAGGAGATCGTGGGGATCATGCAGGAGGCAGGGCTGCAAAACGTGGAGACCCACCGCTTAACACTAGGCGCTGCCGCCGTGCACGTGGGGTTCAAAAGGGCCGGGGGGGATGAGGGGCCTACCGGGTGAGGGAAAGGTTTATCGGGTGCGCGGGATAGCTCATTGGTGATCGGGACTGCTGCCGCAGGACGCCCTCGAGATAGCCGGTTATATCGCCCTCCAGCCCCTTGAGCTCAGCCACATCCTTGAACTTTACCCCCTTATGGGGCATCGCCAGGAATATCTCTATCGTTTTCGCGAGGTCCGAACCGGTGGCCAGATAAAGCTCGTACATCAGGGGGAAATGCCGGGAGTACGTTATCTGGAAGGCCAGATAGGCGTTGTTCAGCTGGTCCGGCCGGCCTCCCCAGACCTGCTCCAGGTCGTCACCCAGTGACGCCAGCAGATCGGCTTTCCTGGAGAGGGTCTGGGCCTCCAGGACTTCACCCGACTTAAACGAAGTGTACAGGGTATCCAGAAGCTGGTGATAGTTACCATAGATCTTGCTCTCTTTTAGCTTGTCCTGATACTCGGCCTCCAGGGTCCGGTAAACCTCCGAATCCCGCCCGAACTCTTCCCCGGCGAAGAGCAGGGCGGCGCCGTAGCCGACCACCTCGGCGGCGGGTTCCTCGATACCGTTGGGTAAATCGATCTGCTCGTGCCAGTCCTCGTGGAAGATGACATGGATAAACCTGGGAAGGGGTGCCTTCAGGAGGGATCCGGTCACAGGGGTCTTGACCCCGGCCACTGCCTCCACCGAATAATAGAAGACATCGTACTTTTTCCGGTCGATGGAGACGCTCTCGGAGCTGCCGACCCCCCACTGGAGCAGCGGGTCCTCGAAGGAATAGGGAAGCGCCGTCCTGGAGGTAAAATAGTGGTAGTCGAAGGCCTCCGTTTTCTCCGAGTAATACCTGAAGTTTTCCGTCTCCTTGAAGCCGAGGGTCTTTTCAAACGCTTTTATCTTTCCTACCAGCTCCAGCCTGCGGACCTGTTCCTCGTCGGATGCGACCGGAGGGTTTATCAGGTCCGAGCCTGCACTCGGGAGGAGCAACAGGACTATAAAGATAACGATTAGTTTTTTCAACTGCGCCCCGCTTTGGTCCCTGCCGGTCGACCGGAGAACATCCGCCCGTTGCGCAAGGCAAGCGAGATACGGGGGGTCCTTGAGCCAGGATACCCCTCCCCGGGGCCGGCGTCAACGACATTGTTGCCGCGAAAAAGGGGCATCGAATCAAGCCCGAATAGATGGCCGGCCCTTGTGGGCCGGGGGCTGGGGTGGTAGAATGCTGGCAAAACTCCAAAGACTTGCCCCGTGCCGGGAATGATGACCGCCGCCCGGAGCCCCGGGGTGACGGGCATCACGTATTACTAAATAAGGGAGAGGGCCGAAAATGAGAACGATTCAGGGCAAGGACGTCTTCGATAGTTTCGCGGAGGTAGTGGATCCCAGGCATACCGCACTGTTGATATTGGATATGCAGAATGACTTCTGCGCTCCCAACGGCAAGTGGAACAAACACCACGGCCAGGGCGCTTTGGATATCGATGAGACCGTACAGGGAATTGCCGGAGTCCTGGATGCCGCCAGGAAATACGGGATTATGACCGTGTTCATCGAGAATACGCACATGGCAGGCGCCCTGGATGAGTCCCCCGCCTACTTTTATTTCCTGGGCAAGCAGGGCTTTTGGGATATGATAGCCGAAGATGTGAATACCCTGGACGGGACCTGGGGCCATGAGACCATTGCCGAGTTGAAGCCCGCGGAGGGAGAGGCCGTTATCAAGAAATGGGGCTTTAGCGCTTTCCACAAGACTGTGCTCGATAAATTGCTGAGAGGTAACGGCATCCAGACCGCTGTTATCGTGGGCGAAGAGACCAATGGGTGCATCCTGACCACGGCCAGGTCCGCGATGTACCACGATTACTATGTGGTGGTCCTTCGGGACTGCGTGGGCAGCCCTAAAACCGAGCTGCACGAGGCCGCCCTCGCCCTGCTCAAGGACCAGCTCAGCACGTCCGCCGAGATCATCACCGAATGGAAAAAGGGGGCCCCCGGCCGGCCCGCTTGAACCGTCCCGAAAAAAGGGGAGCATGCCATGTTGGACCTGTTTATCAAAAACGGAGTGGTAGTGACACCGCAGGGGTTGATAAGGGGGGGAGTGGGGGTCCGGGATGGGCGGATAGCCTCCATATCCGCCGATACCCCCCCGGCCCGCCAGGAGGTGGATGTCCACGGCCTCTACGTGCTGCCCGGCCTGATCGATTCCCACGTCCACATGGGCTTCGGGGCGGTCCACGGGCAGGGGGAGGCTAAATATCAGTCCGATTTCAAAACCGAAACGGTATCGGCGGCAGTGGGTGGTGTCACCACCGTCGTCACCACGGCCACCTTCGGCCGGTCGGCGGAATCCCTTGTGTCCCGGATGCGGAGGGCCAAGGAGATCGCCCGCCAGAACTCCCTGGTGGACTTCAAGATATTTCCCTTCTTCGTCTCCAGGGACAATGTGGAGGAAATCCCGCGGCTCATGGAGGAGGGGGTAACCAATTTCAAATTTCCCCTGGCCTATGTGGGGGAGGGGCGGTGGCGGGAGCCGGGAATGGGGGTGGACTGGGGCTTTCTGTACCGGGGCCTGGAGCTGGTCGCCCGGTGCGGCCCGCCGGCCCTGGCCATGATTCACGCCGAGGAGCCCACCATTGCCGACTTCCTGGAGGACAGGCTGAAAGCGGAGGGGAAGGACGGCCTCTCCGCCTGGACGGAGGCCCGCCCCTCCGCCTGCGAGACCATGCACATCTTCGGCGCCGGCCTGATGGCCGGAGAGCTGGGCGCCCCACTCTACGTGGTGCATACCAGTGCCCGGGAGAGCGTGGACGCCATACAGTACCTGCAGGCCCGGGGCATCCAGGTCTACGGCGAGACCTGTCCCCACTATCTGCTGCTGACCAGGGACGACCCGGCGGGTGTCTGGGCCAAGGTAAACCCGCCCCTGCGCCGGGAGGAGGATAAACAGCGCCTATGGCTGGGCCTGAGGGAGGGCACTATCACCACCATCGGTACCGACCACTGCACTCACCAGCGGACGGTCAAAGAAGGTGGGATTTGGGAGGCGCTCCCCGGCTTTGGCTCCATCGGGGCCACCCTGCCGCTGCTGGTGAGCGAGGGGGTTAACCGGGGTAGGATCGGCTGGGAGCTCCTGGCCAAAATCACCTCGGAGAACGCGGCCCGGGTCTTCGGCCTCTATCCCCGGAAGGGAGTCCTCAGCCCGGGCTCCGATGCCGACATCGTGGTCGTGGACCCCGG
>JAZFUS010000337.1:0-2023 GCA_036447315.1 Dehalococcoidia bacterium | reverse complement strand
CGTAGGTCCGCTAGGGACCTGTCCTTTTCCCATGAGGGATGTCCAATGCTTCTCTAGATGATAAGACCAGGGCATCGCCAGGGTAACTAGTTCTGTTACCCATTTGATGCAGGTGCTAACACCCAGTTAAGGCCGCCGGGCAGGCGCGGCGAGCCGCGGCCGGGGAAAACCTGGGTTTGGAGGCCGCCGGGCGTGTGCTTCAAAGAGAAGTCCCTTGGGAGAGCCCCTTTTCCGGCTGCCGATTGTATACCCTATCAGCATCTTGGTTTGGGAGCGGCAGCTTGGGCTGAACGACATGGCTGTGTTCAGCTTGGAGAGCAGCGAACGTTGCCTGGAGTTTGAAACCAAGGGGCAGGCCCTCCGGGCTCCACGAGAGGGCCTGCTCAAATCTTGCCTTCCTGTTTTAGCTTCTCCGTTATCTCAGCGGTGAGCAGGTGGCGCCGGATCTTGCCCAGGGCGGTGCGGGGGATGTGCCCGGTGACCTCCAGCCTCTCCGGCAGCTTGAAGGTAGCCACACTCCCCCGGAGGAAGGAGCACAGGTCCTCCAGCTCCACCGATTCCCCGGGCCTGGGGATGACAAAGGCACAGCTCTTCTCTCCCAAACGCGGGTCGGGCATACCCACAATGGCCACCTCGGCCAGCTTGGGATGGGGGAGCAGCAGGTCCTCTATTTCCTGGGGACTGATGTTTTCCCCGCCGCGGTTGATGATCTCCTTCTTGCGGCCCACAATCCTTAGCCGGCCGTCTTCATCTATGTAGCCTAAATCGCCCGCATTGACGAAACCGTCTTCATCCACCGCAGCCCGGGTGCGCTCCCTATCGTGGTAGTAGCCGGCAAAGCGCTGTGGTCCCCGGAGGCCGATGAGGCCGACCTCACCCTGCCTCACCTCCCGGCCCCTTTCATCGACGATCTTCAATCTGGCAGAGGCGTAGGGAGTACCCACCGTTTCACAGACCGCCTCCATGGGATAGTCCAGCTCCGTTTCCGCCTCGAGCCCTTCCGATGCCCCATATATGGCGCTGACCCGCAGGCCCAGCGCCATGAGCCGCCTGGTGACGGCCGGGGGACAGGCCGCACCGCCCGAGGACATAACACAACCCTTCGGCAGGTCGTATTTCTCAATATCCGGCAGGTCCACCAGGCCCTTGAGGACAGCCGGAGATGTGGCCACCTGAGTGACACTTTCCTCCTCTATAGTCCTGGCCACCGTGGCGGGATCGAACCTTTCCCTGAGCACCACCGTGGCTCCGGTCACCACCAGGGCGGACATGAGCGCATCGTCTATACCGAAGGCATGGGTCAGGGGGAGGGCGGGAAAGACTATGTCATCTCCGCTCATCTGCTTCTTTTGGGCATGGCCGCAACCGATGGCCCACAGGATATTGCTGGTGCGCATAACCCCTTTGGGCGCCGCCTCGGTGCCCGAGGTAAATACCATGAGGCTAACTTCGTTGGGGTCGGGCTTGAGTTGGTCCAGGCGCCGGGTGGCATCCCCTTCGTCGAGGCCCTGCGCCATTATCCGGCTGAAGGCGGTTGCCCCCTCGGGAACCGGGTCGCCCACGACCAGAAGGTGACGAAGACCTGGCAGATTCGGGCGAAGCTCCCCGATCATGGCAGGAAAATCGAAGCCCCCAAACCGGGCGGGCACAACCGCGCCCGCCGCTTCGGTGAACGAGAGGATATACTCCATCTCTTTGCGGCGGTAGAGGGGGAGCACCGGCACAACGATAAGGCCGATCTTATGGGCGGCCAGGAAGCAGACGATGTTTTCCCACCAGTTGGGAAGCTGGCAGACCACCCTGTCCCCCTTCTTGAACTCCAGGTCCAAGAAGCCCATGGCCAGACCGGTAACCAGCCGGTCCACCTCCCGGTAGCTAAGCCGCTGCCCCCTATCGATGATGGCCGTCTTGTCCGGATGCTCTTCCACCCGCTTTGAGAACTCATCGATGATGGGGTGGCTTAACCATGACCCCTGAAGGGTATACTCCGCTATAAGTTCAGGTGTGATCAGGGTCTCTATAG
>JAZFUS010000336.1:0-2474 GCA_036447315.1 Dehalococcoidia bacterium | reverse complement strand
ACCCACCCTGGCCATGGTCAACGGCGATGCCGTGGGCCTGGGGCTGGCCCTGGCCTGCGCCTGCGATATAAGGATAGGCGGCAGCCGGGCCCGCTTCGGGGCCGGCTATCCCCGCATCGGACTGCCGGTCTTCTCCGGGGTGCCCTGGCTGCTGCCCCGCATCATCGGCCTGGGCCACAGCCTGGAGATCATCTATACCGGAGACCTCTACAACGCCGAGGACGCCTATCGGATGGGCCTGCTCAACCGGCTGGTGCCCCAGGAGAGCCTGGAGGAGGAGGCCATGGCCTTCGCCTCCCGCCTGGCCCAGGGGGCTCCCATCGGCCTGCGCCTCTCCAAGATGGAGGTTTACCACTCCCTGGAGACGGCCCTGGAGCCGTCGCTGGCCCTGGGCTATCTGTGCGCCAACATGGGCATCGCCAGCGAGGACCACAAGGAGGGGATAAGGGCCTTCGCCGAGAAGCGGGCACCGGTATTCAAGGGTAAATAGACCTCTTTAGTTGCCCCGGCGATTTGTTTCGCCCCAAAAGAGATGCTATACTTTTATTGATAGCAACGGGGTCTCCGCCGGGGCGAAGACATGGGCAGAAACAAAAAATATATAATAGGAGGGGTGCTGGTGGCTGCGGCCCTGGCGGCCCTCCTTTACAATGTCTTCCAGGGCTTCGCCGTCTATTACTACACGGTGAGCGAGGTCAACGCCTCCGGACAGACCCTTTATGCCCGGAATGTGCGGGTGGCGGGCAAGGTGGGCGCCGACCCCGTCCGGTGGGACGCCAGGACCATGATAACCGCCTTCACCCTGGCCGATGAAGAATCACTCCTGCCGGTGGTCTACCAAGGGGTGGTGCCCGATACCTTCAGGGCCGGCTCCGATGTGGTGGTGGAAGGGACATGGGGGAAGGACGGCGTTTTCCACGGCGACAGCCTCATCGCCAGGTGCCCATCCAGGTACGAACCCCAGCTGTAAACCGCGGCCGCGCTATATGGTTTAGGAATCCAAAATGGCTGAAATGGGCTATATTGCCCTCCTCCTGGCCCTCCTGGTCTCCGCATACTCGGCCCTGGCCTCCTTCCTGGGGGCCCGAAGGGGCTATGGCGAGCTCTGGGCCAGCGGCCGAAACGCCGCCTACGCCTCCTTTGCCCTGGTCTCCCTGGCCGCCGCGGTCCTTATTTTCGCCATCTTCAACCACGATTTCAGGATCGAGTATGTAGCCGCCTACACCAGCCGGGACATGTCCCCGGCCTACCTGCTCAGCGCCTTCTGGGCGGGAAACGAGGGTTCCCTCCTCTTCTGGGCCTGGACCCTGGCCCTCCTGGGGTCCGTGGTCCTGCTCCAAAACCGCTGCCGCCACCGGGAGCTGTTGCCCTATGTGAGCATGGTGGTTATGATCACCCAGGCCTTCTTCCTCCTGTTGATGGTCTTCGTCTCCAACCCCTTTGCCACCCTGGCCTCCACCCCCACCGCCGGCCGGGGCATGAACCCCCTGCTGGAGAACCCCGGGATGCTGATTCACCCCCCCACCCTCCTGGCCGGCTATGCCGGCCTCACCATCCCCTTCGCCTTCGCCATCGCCGCCCTCGTCACCGGCAGGCTGGGAGATGATTGGCTGCGGAGCATCAGGACCTGGACCCTGGTCCCCTGGCTGCTTCTGGGCATCGGCAACATCCTGGGGTCGTGGTGGGCCTATGTGGAGCTGGGCTGGGGGGGCTTCTGGGCCTGGGACCCGGTGGAGAACGCCGGGCTCCTGCCCTGGCTCACCGCCACCGCCTTCCTCCACTCGGCCATGGTCCAGAGGAGACGGGGCATGCTCAAGGTGTGGAACATGGTGCTCATCATCGTCACCTTTCACCTGGCCATCTTCGGCACCTTCATCACCCGCAGCGGCATCGTCTCCTCCGTGCACACCTTCGGCGTGTCCGCCCTGGGGCCCCTGTTCCTGGCCTTTATGGGAGTGGGCCTCGCGGCCTCGATCTGGCTCCTGGTCTCCCGTCTCGGCCGGATGAAGAGCGAGGAGGAGCTGGATTCCCTGGCCTCCCGGGAGGGCACCTTCCTCCTGAATAACCTGATCCTGGTGGGCGCCACCTTCGCCATCCTGCTGGGAACGATCTTCCCCCTGATCTCGGAGGCGGTGACGGGGTTCAAAGTCACCGTGGGGGCCCCCTACTTCAACCGGGTGGCCGGCCCCATCTTCTTCCTGCTCATCCTGCTCATGGGCATCTGCCCCCTCATCGGCTGGCGCCGGGCCTCCCCGGCCAACCTGGTGCGCAATCTCCTCCGGCCCCTGGCGGCGGCCCTGGTCCCGGGAACCCTCATCTTCATCCTGGGCGTGAGGAAGCCCCATGTGATCATCGGGCTCTTCATCTGCTTTTTTGTCCTGAGCACCATAACCATCGAGTGGTCCCGGGGGGTCCGCGCCCGCCACCGCACCCGGGGGGAAAACTATGCTCAGGCCTTCCTCTCCCTGGTATGG
>JAZFUS010000335.1:0-2363 GCA_036447315.1 Dehalococcoidia bacterium | reverse complement strand
GGGCCACTTAAGCGTCCAGCTTCGCAAGCCCCAGGCTCTCCATGAAGGCTTCCATCCGGTCCACCACCTGGCTTTCATCGAACTCCCGCTTATCGGCCATGTTGCCCTCGTAGGTTAGCACCGGGATCCCCAGGTCGAGGGCGCTCAGGCGCTGCTCGAACTGGAAACAGGCATGGGCCTCGCACCCCCGGTTCAGGTGCATGGCCAGGGCCTGGCAGTGGAACTGCTCCATAAGCTGGAGGATGTGGTTCGTCTTGGTCTCGGCCCCGTAGAACAGGTCATATCCGGGGCTGTCTATGATCCACTCGGCGAAGAAATTAAGGGCGTCCTCCCGGGTTCTCAATTCCAGCCCCATGTCCCGGGGCGTTTTGGCGGGCACCCAGCGACGCTCTTCATCGAGCTTGAAGCCCATGATAATCTGCATGAGATACAGCGAGCCGGGGCAGATGGCCCCGTATTGTTCCAGGATGCGGTAAAAACGCAGGAAGAACCAGGGAGGTATGTTGTCATGCCATATCCGATACCTCTCCGTGGCCAGGGCGGCAATCCCGTTTTCCACCCGGTCCTGCACCTCGCCCAGGAGAAGCTGATAGAAGTCGCGGGCCTCATGGCTGTGTTTGAAGCAGACCGCCGGGACATACAGGGTGAGCAGGGACTTGTGGTCCATGGGCGCCGGGATGACTTCGTTGAGGGCCACGGCCTTGGCCAGGGCGGAGCAGCCCTCGGTGTCGTAATGGATGGCCTGCACCAGCTTCTCATCATCGTATGTTCGCCCGGTCTCCTTCTCCATCCACTCGATGGCATCCCACATCTGGGAGGCCACATAGTCTATGCGGTTCTGCCGGTTCCAGCCCCCGTAGGGGGGCACCGGCCACTCGATGGCGAATTGGGGGCGGCCCGTGTACTCGGAGCATATCTGATACCATTTGGCGTGGGAATCACACATGTGGAAAGTGAGGTAGAGGTCCGGGACGGGGAAGGGGCCACCAAACAGGTATTTGTCCAGATACATGGAGCCCCAGTAATTCCTGATGTAGGAACACAGGTCCCGGGACAGGCCGCGGGACTCGGCAGCCTCGGTGCACTCCTGGGCAAATTGGGCGTCATAGCTGATGGAGGCGCCATACGGCTCCCCGGCGAAGTAGACGAATTTCCCCAGCCCGGCGGCCAGGGTCCCCGCCCAGGTGGCTGAGCCGCTGACTATCAGCTTACCGTCCTGGCGGGCGTTGGCCACCTCCCGGTAGTGCTGAAGCCTCAGCTCTTTGCATTTTATCCAGGACTCCAGGGGCTTGGTTTCCCATAGCTGCTCGCCGGCTTTAGCCATGCAGTTTCCCTCCGGTATGTATAGTACGTAGTGTACCATATACCGGGAGAGCCGACAAAGGGTCGCCGGCCGGAGGAGGGCAGGGTCGCGCGGGCTACACCTTCAGCTTGAAAAGCTTTATGGCGTTACCGCTGAATATCTTCTGCTTGTCCCCGTCGGGGATGTCGAGTCCCCGCACGAGCTGCTGGTTGGCCTCCAGGGCCCTGGGGTCGGCCGAGGGGAAGTCGCTGCCGAACAGAATGTGGTCCGCCCCCAGGAGCTCGGTGGCGCAGGTTATCTGCGGCTGCTGCCATCCGGAGGGAGCCAGGTCGAAATAGAGCTGGTTGATTCCTTCCGAAGGGGCATGATCGGTATTCCAGTCATTCCTGTGGGGCTTGAGGAGGCGGGTGGACATATAGGCCCACACGCCGCCAATGTGTCCGTTGATGAAATTCAGGGTGGGAAAGTCCTTCAGGATGCCGCTACCCAGCAATCTTATCACCACCAGGCAGTGGTCAATGGACCGGCCGAGAGAGCGCACCATTTTGTGGGTTACCACGTCCTGGGTCAGAAACTCGTGCCCCACCATGGCCGGAGCGGCGTGAATAAAGATGGGGACATCGAGCTCGGCTATCTTCCGGTACAGGGGGCGATAGGCATCATCGCCGGGGTATTTGCCGCCAGAGTGGGTGGTGAGGCACACCCCGTTCAACCCCAATACCTTAATGGCCCGCTCCAGCTCCTCGGGAGCTCCTTCTTCAAAGGGGGGCACGTGGGCCATGGCCACGAAACGCTTGGGATACTTGGCCTGGATCTCCGCCATGCTGTCATTGATGAAGGGAGCCATTTTCATGTTGTTCCAGTCCTGCCACACAGCGGTGGTCAGGATGGCCATATCCACCTTGGCGGCATCCATGTCCCGTATCTTGGACTCGATATCGCAGTGTTTTGGAGAGCGGGTGCATACCTCTATATCGTCCCGGAAGATGGTGGCCACGCCGTCCTTCCACACCGCCCGCTCGTTGGGGCGCAGGTATTTCTCCACGTTATCCACAAACTC
>JAZFUS010000334.1:0-8413 GCA_036447315.1 Dehalococcoidia bacterium | reverse complement strand
CTGTCCGCATTGAACGAAAATGGAGAGGTGACCGATTGAGGGCAGTAGCTTATCTCCGGGTATCTTCACTTTCGCAGGTCGAAGGCCACTCCCTCAGTGCGCAGGAACGGCTCTTCTACGAGCTCTGCAAGAACCGTGGCTGGGAGCCGGTCCAGGTCTACCGGGAGGAGGGCCGTTCGGCCCACAACGAGTCGGTGAAGAAACGCCCGGTCTTTCGACTCTTACTGGAGGATGCCGGGAAAGATATATTCGATATAGTGGTCGTTCACACCCTGGACCGGTGGTCTCGAAACCTCAAGGTGACCCTGGAGTCCCTGACCACCCTGGCCCGAGGCAACGTGGCCCTGGTGTCCATTTCTGAGAACATCGATTACAGCACGCCACAGGGGCGGCTCTTCACCCAGATGCTGGGAGCCTTTGCGGAGTACTTCTCCGATGCCTTGGCCAACCATGTCAGCAAAGGTTTGGAGCAGCGTGCTGTTGATGGCCGACATACTGGAGGTATTCCTTTTGGCTATGAGTCATGCTGGGTGGAGAAAGATGGAGAGAGGCACCGCAGGTGCACCCCGGAGCACAAAGGTGGTGTTCATATCCATCCCCAGGAGGGCCCGGCTGTAGCCGAGCTCTTTAAGCAATATGCTACAGGCACCACCACGCTGAGTCAGCTCGCGGGTTGGCTCAACCGCCAGGGCTTCCGCACGCGCAACACCAAAAAGCTTCCGGATGCCCAGGGGAACCTATCTGCGGGTCCCAGGCACTTCACCACCTCCTCAGTGCGAATCATCCTCCATAACCCCTTTTTCACGGGTATGCTAAAGCATCGGAAAGAGGTCATGCCTGGTGCCCATAAGCCGGTGATCAGCAAAGAAGTATTCGACCAAGTGGAGCTCACCCTGAAGCGCAACAGCGGCCGTTCTGAGACCCTGACCCCGGCACCTGCCAGGCACTATCTTCTCAAGGGCATAGTAAGGTGTGCATACTGCGGGATGCCTCTGTGGGCTGAGACCTACAGAAACGGGACCAGGTATTACCGGGAGCAATACGGGTCAAGGAGCTACGGCGACTGCGCGGCCAGGGGTGGCAGCATACCCTGTGAGCTCGCCGATAGCCAGATGGGGAGCCTAATAGAGGCCATCGTGTTGGGGCCAGATTGGTTGGAGGATGTGCTGGCCAGGCTCAGCCTTAAGGACGAAGTGAGCCGCATAAAGGAACTTCGGCAACTGGCCGCTGAAAGGCTGAGGCGGTTGGGGAGGGCTTACGTCGATGGTCTCTACTCAGATGGTGACTACCATCGGCAAAAACGTACTTTGGAGATGGAGATGGAGTCGTTGGTCACTCCACCGGCAGATGCCGCAGCTGAAGCTGGCCGGATGATTGAGAACCTTCCTGAGCTTTGGGCTGCGGCTGGCCCCGAGGAGAGGAGAAAGCTCCTTTTGACCATGCTGGATGCTGTCTACGTAGATATGAAGGACAGCCGGACGATAGTGGCCATCAAACCCAAAGCGCCGTTCCGGCCCATATTTCAGGTGGCGACCACTCGTGAGGGCTCGGGGGTGATGCTACTAAATGAGCCCCCGGACACTGATCCGGAGGCCCATCGGTGTTTCTGGTGGAGACGTGGGAGAGTCGAACTCCCCGTCCAAAAGAGGCTCCACAGGGATATGCTACAAGCTTAGCCGGCTCTTTGTTCTTGCCCCCCAGACCTCAACCGGCTGAGTTCCCAGGGACCAGCCGACTTATCTTAGGCGGCTCCCCATCGGCATCAGAACCGCAGCACCTCGACTTTTCGTCGTCCATCCCCAACCCATCGAGGTGAGGTCGAGGTGAACGTGACTGCTAGTTAGGCAGCCAGAGCGTAGGCTTTTTCGCCAATTACTTTTTTTGCCACCGTTTTTCGAGCAGATGGCAGCTCGGCTTGCAATCCCATAGGGCGCCCCCCCTGTCGAACCCACTCGTCCCCACGGACAGCGGGCCTACGCTCACTTCCCTTTTATCGGTGTTGGAGTTTAATCGCCTGGTCTATTTCCCTCTTCGTGGCCCGCTCGATCATGACCTGTCTCTTATCGTAGAGCTTTTTACCTTTGGCCAGCCCCAATTCCACCTTGGCCCTGCCGTTCTTGAAATATAGCTTGAGGGCCACCAATGTAAGGCCCTTTTCTTTGGCCTGGGATGTCAGGCGGTCGATCTGGTCCCGGTGAAGCAGGAGCTTTCGGGGCCGGAGTGGCTCATGGTTGACGAGGTTGCCCGCTTCATAGAGGGCGATGTGCGCTCCAAGCAGCCAGAGTTCGCCGCCCTCGGGACGGGCATAGGCCTCTTTCAGGCTTACCCTGCCCGCACGAAGGGACTTGACCTCTGTCCCTTTGAGGGACAGCCCTGCCTCCAGGCTCTCCAGAATATGATACTCATGATATGCCTTTCGGTTCTGGGCTACCGTCTTCATGGCTTCCACCATAACCAATTATATCACCCGTGGGAGGACAGTTCAACGAAGGGCGGCAGTGGAGCGGCTTCGGATCTGGTCCCTGAGATAGCTCAGGGCCTGGTCAAGCGGGAGGTCAATTTCCCGGGCCAAGTCCTCTTCGGTCATCTCCACCAGGATGTCCGGGACCAGTCCCTCCCCCTCTATCAGCCGGCCCTTGGGGGTGAGCCAGCGGGCGGTGGTGAGGTACAGGGCGGAGCCGTCCCCCAGGGGATAGAGGATGTTGACGCTCCCCTTGCCATAGGTTGTGGTGCCGAAGATAGGGATGCCCCTATCTTGAAAGGTACCGGCAAGCACCTCGCTGCCGCTGGCACTGTGCTCATTGACAAGCACGGCCAGGGGCAGGCCTACGGCCAGGCCGCCCGTATGGGCCATCCAGGTCTTCCGGTCCCCTTTGTTGTTCAGCTGGTGGAGGATGATGCCCTCGTCCAAGAACTCGTCGGCCACCTCCACCACCGCCTGGAGCACACCGCCGGGGTTGTTCCTGAGGTCGAGAAGGATGCCGTTGACTTCCTGGCGGGTTAGTTCGCGGAGAGCGTCCTTGACCTCTTTTCCGGTACGCTGGGAAAAATAGAGGATCTGGATCCTGGCGATGCCTTCCTGGAGTTCGGAGCGAACACTGGGCACATCGATCTCGGCCCGGACTATGATTATGGTCTCCGATTCCTCCTGGCCCAGGTGGCGAATGAGCAGCGTTACCGGCGTCCCCTCCGGACCCCGTATCTTGAGGACTACTTCATGGAGGCCCAACCCCCGGGTGGTCTCACCATTGACCTCCAGAATCGCGTCCCCAGGCCTGATCCCTGCCTTCTCGGCGGGGGTACCGGGGATGGGGGCGATGACCTCCAACTGGTCATCCCTCATATTGACGTGGGCGCCTATCCCTTGAAATTTCCCGTGGAAGCCGGCTATCTCCATTTCGTAGGTAGTGGGGTCCATATATGTCGTATAAGGGTCATCCAGGGCCTCTATGAGCCCGCGGATAGCCCCCGGAGCCAGCTTCTGGTCATCCAGGACCTCGCGTTCCACATAGTTTTTGTGAAGGACATCCCACACCTCCCACAGGGTTCCCAGCTCCTTGGGGGTCTCGGAGGGCGCGGACACGGCGGGGATAAAGCCCTGCGATACAAACCGGGAGGTGATGAAACCGGCTCCGAAAGAAAGAACCAGAAAAACCAAAACCAGGACTATGAGGATAATTTTGACTTTTTTGGACATAACCCAACCCTCGCCTGCCGTAAAAGGGGCCACCCCTTCACTGTAACCATTGTAGCATGGTGTGAGTGGAGGGGCAAATGGTGGGTTTATCCCGTTGGCGGGTCCTGGCCATCCTGGCGGGCGATAACGGTCTCCACCATACAGATAGTCCGCTCCAGATTGCTCAAGGCCAGGGAGAATCCCAGCTTGTTGAGGTCGGGGTAGCTCATTCCCTTGAAGAGTCGCCGGCAGGCCACCAGGCACATCTCATCATAGAGGCCGGGCCATTTAGTGCCCCGGCGGCCCAAGCAGAAGCGAATAAATCCGCTGATCTCGGGGTGGAGAGTGTCTGAGGAGCCTTCGTCTTGCATGATTACAAGAAGCAATGCTACGCTGGGAGGCCCGGGAAGGCAAATCGGTGGAGACTTGAGCGCGCCCTTGGGAACGCGCTGACCATGCCTTGGGAGATGGCCTACCCAAGGCCGGGCCCTCAGTTTTTTGGGGGCATCCTAGCGGGGATGCCCGGACCCAAAGGTGAGAGGCCAAAACGGTTTTTCCGGGCAGGGCTATTTCTTGGCCCCGGCCTCCGGGGCGGAGAAACCCTTAAGGCCCTCGGCCAGCTCCCTGAGGCGCCTGTCCACCAGGTAGTTGATGGTGCCCGGGGGGTAGGAGTCTCCGCCGTTCTTTTCACCGGCTTCCACCCCGCTGAGGACCTCTATTCCCTGGTCGATGGACTGGACGGCATAGATGTGGAAACGTCCCTGGCTCACCGCCTCCACCACATCATCGCGGAGCATGAGGTTCTTGACATTTTGGTGGGGGATGAGGACCCCCTGCTTCCCGGTTGACCCCTTGGCCTGGCACACATCGAAGAAGCCCTCTATTTTCTGGTTTACCCCGCCGATGGGCTGCACCTCCCCCTTCTGGTTGACGGAGCCGGTGACGGCGGTGTCCTGGCGCAGGGGTACATCCGCCAGGCTGGAGAGGGTGGCGTAGAGCTCGGTGGAGGAGGCGCTGTCCCCATCGATCCCGTCATAGGACTGTTCGAAGCAGAGGCTGGCCGAGAGGGACAGGGGTTTGTCCTGGGCGAATTTAGAGCCCAGGTACCCGCTTAGGATGAGGACTCCCTTATCGTGGGTGCGCCCGCTGAGCTGGGACTCCCGTTCGATATTGATCACCCCGGCCCGGCCCATGAAGGTCCTGGCGGTAATCCGGGAGGGTCTGCCGAAGCTGAAATCCCCCATGTCGTGTACCGCAAGTCCGTTGACCTGACCCGGGGCGGCCCCGTCCACGTCCACCATCAGGGTGCCTTCGGCGATAAGCTCACGGATGCGATCGGCCAGGAGGCTGGAGCGGAAGTCCTTGGCCTCCAGGGCCCGCTGCACGTGCTCTCCGTAGACGCGGCCCCGGGCATCCTTTTTGGACCAATAGTCGGCCTCGATGATCAGGTCCTTGATCTGGCCGAAGCGGGCGGATAGCTTCTCCTGATCGGCCACCAGGCGGGCCCCATGTTCCGCCACCCGGGCCACGGCGCTGCGGTCGAAGTGGGTCAGGCCCTCGGTCCGGCAGCAGCCGCAGATGAAAGCGGCATATGCCAGCAGGTTGTCCTTGGTCCGGCCGATCTGGTAGTCAAAGTCGGCCTTTACCTTGAAGATCTCCCAGGTATCCTCATCGTAGACGGAGAGGAGTTGATAAAGCGACTGGTCGCCTATGATGACCACTTTGACATCGGTGGGGATGGCCTGGGGCTTGAGTCCCTGGGGCACCATAAAGCCCATTTGCTCAAAGGGGTCCTCCAGGCGCAGCTCTTTGTTCTTGACAACCCGTTTCAACCCCTCCCAGACCCCGGTGTTGGTGAGCACGTCCCGCGCATTGAGTACCAGATAACCTCCATTGGCCAGGCTCATCGAGCCCGCCTTGAGCATGGTGTGGTCGGTGAAATAGGCCCCCAGGTGCGGGCGGCGCTCGATTTTGCCGAACATGTTGCCCCAGGTAGGGTTGGTCTCGATGATGATGGGGGGACCATGGGCATCATGGTTGTCCACAAAGACATTCACCTTGAAGGCCAGGAAGGGGTCCCTCTCCCTGGTAATGGGGGCACCGGGGATGGGAGTAGCCTGGGGCTCCTGCTCCCGGAAGAGGCCGATGTTGTCCAGGGTATGGGCCCTGGTATCGTCTAGATACTGGACCACCTGGGGGAAGCCCTTGTATTTTGCCGCTATATCCCCGAAGGGACCGGCTATCACCCGTTCGGCCAGGGCCTTGTCCAGGTCCCGGAGCTTGCCGGCCGTCTCCTTCTCCAGCGTCTGGACCGTCTGGAGGGTGGACTCCATCCTCTTCATGAGCCCTACGCGTTTGGTCTCAATGGACTTTCTCACCTTTTGATCCAGGGCCAAAAACTCCTCCTGGGAGGCCGGGTGGTTCTCGATGAGGGGGACCAGCAGCAGCCCCACGGGGGAGGGCTGGAGGGCAAAGCCCCCCTCGTGAGCCTCGGTCTCCAGGCCATGGTAGAGCTGGCGGTTCTGGACCTGGCTCTCCTCCCCGATCTCCTTTCTCCGGGCCTCGTGTTCCTCGCTGGAGAAGGCCTTGGCGATCTCCCCTCTGAGCTGGTCGAGAAGTTCCTCCAGGTGGCCGCGGAGCGCCTTTCCTTTCCCCTTGGGGAGCTGGAGAATGTGGGGCCGGTCGGGGTCGGTGAAGTTGAGAACGTAGCACCAATCATCGGGCCCAAGGCCCCGTTTTTTCTTGGTCTTTTCGGCGATGATGGTCTCCAGGTGGGCCTTGATGGCCGAGGCCCGTCCGGTACCGGTGAGGCCGGTAACGAAAATGTTGTAGCCGGGCTTGTCCACCATGAGGCCGAATTCCAGGGCCTGTATGGCCCGGTCCTGTCCCACGAACTCCCGGAGGGGTGTCAGCTCGTCGGTGCAGTCGAAGTCGAAGGAGAGGGGGTCGCAGCGCCAGCGCAGCTTCTCCACGGGCACCCGGTAGCGTTCGATGTCCGGCATTCTGCCACCTCTCTTCTTCCCGGCGGAAGTTTGATTGTAACCTAGCCCCATAATAGCCCCAACCCCCGGCCATTTTCAAGATGGCGGGGATGATAATGGGGGGAGGGGGTCATCAGTATGGGGCAGGGCCTCTGCCCGGGCGCCGAACGGGGGAAGCGAAAGCTCCTGGCACTAAAGGCAACAGACCTGGCGGGGGTTTATGCTCGGGCGCATAAAAGCGCTTGCTCAAGCTCCCAACATTCACGCAGTTCAACAACGGAGCGAACCTCCTCAGGCTACATGGGGTGGCGGGGCCGCAATTTGCTTCTCCACCCCCTCGTAATAGGGAGCGAAGGCCTTCTGTTCCATCTCGTTGCCGATAGCCTCCCAGAAAGGCGTGAAGATGAGGGCCAACCAACTCGCGGGCTTCTCCGGGTCCAGGTTGAAGTGCTGGTGCACGCAGCCCTCGGGCTTCACCGGCAGTATAATGAGGTCCCCCTCCTCCCAATCGAACCTGGTCCCATCCACTACCGAGTATCCCCTGCCCTCCAGGACAAAAAGCCCCAGTCCGCCCTGGTGGCGATGCTGGCCCCCTTGTTTGGGGATATGATGGAGGAACATCAGCCAATAGGGGGCCCCCACCTGATCCCAGTTTTTGGGGTGTAAGTATTGCTTGATGAAGCCCTGCCGGGTTTGCTCCCAGGGGGCCTCCCCCTCTTTTATTACTACCTTACCGCCCGCCTTCAGTCGCGTCCTTTCCTCCATCCAGCTATACACAAAGCCGGTTATCGTTTCCTCGGGCTCCGGCTCCCGACCCCGTTCCACAACTCTCTCGACCACAGGTAGACCTTCCTTTCTTCTCTTACAAATCCAGGGGTGCTACAGATCTACAGGCGTTGGTTTAATGGTATCAGAAAGGCGATGAATGTCAATAAATTGGACATGGGCTTTGGACGCCATCAACGGATTGAAAAGGGGGTGATTTATGTTTCCGGTTGCCCGGGCCCGTCCCCGGTCGGTCCCAGGTTGGCCAACGATGACTGAATGCTGGTCTATGCAGTTTCTAGCAGCTCAATCAGGACATTATCGGGAGCCCACATGAAACATATCTTCACGCCCGGCCGTATCACCCTTATCTCATCCCGGAACTTTACACCTTTTGCCTTCAGGTCGGCCACGGCTGCCTCTAAATTGTCCGTTTTTATTCCGAAGTGGTCCAACCCGCCGCCCGTCACCGGTGGCGTCGACGCGGACTCCGCTGGGGCCTGTCGTTGCGTCACGAGGACCCTTGAGCCACTAAGTTTAAGCTCAACGGCGGTCCTTCCATCGGAAGTCTCTCTGGTACCGACTTTTTCGGCATCGAACATCTTTTCGTAGAATTGGGCCGTTGCTACTGGGTCGGGGCTCATCAGGTGAACGTGGTCATACCAATAGTTTGGCATCTTGGCATCTCCTTAGCCGGGGCATCCCCTGTTGACCATTTTGGCTATACTACACATCCGCTGGTTGAGCGTCAAGCTTTTTCGAAAGCGTATAACCGCACTACGAAACAGCGATACCGAGAAGAGTCTGCCCGGGCGCCGGCAGGGGGTTGCGAGGGCTCCCGGCGCTCACACAGCTCGAAAACTGGTGACAGGCCTACGGCTTGCACGTGGGGGCCTAACAGAGTTTGCTCATGCTCCCTACATTCACGCAGTTCGAAAAGGGGCAAGGGGACCTGTAAGCCGAGTTCTGTACTCCGGACGAGCCGGAGCGG
>JAZFUS010000333.1:0-3888 GCA_036447315.1 Dehalococcoidia bacterium | reverse complement strand
TGTGAAACAATAACAGGTCTTTTTTCGATGGGGAAATCACTTTTCCCGGTGGCACAGTAAACACCGTCGCCCCTTTTCCCCGGATGACTGGGGCATCGTACTTCCGCGACACCCTGGCCCCGACTCGGGCGGGCGGGGGCCTCAACGCCTGCCTCCGGGTGACCCTCCCGGATTTATGAGACGTTTATACCGGGGGCACCTACTTTTATGCCTTGTTTGCTGGTTTGGCGCTAATCTATTGTTGGGCCTAGGGAATTCAAACATCCGCGAAAGAGGGGCTTGATGATAGTCGAAAGAAAAATCGTTGTGGTGACCGGTGACCCCACCCTGGCGGAGCTGATCCACCTCCATCTGGGTGACACCGCCTATCAGATAGTCAACGCCCAGGAACTTGATGGGGAGCTGATGTCAATGCTGGATGCGATAACTCCCGACCTGGTGGTGCTGGACATCATGATGCCCTGGTCGAATGGCATTGAGCTGGGCCTGTTCCTCCGCCAATGGTCCGAGGTCCCCATCATAATGCTCAGCACCTGGGGAGCGGGGAAAAACAAGGTCAGGTGCCTCGACATGGACTCCGATGACTACCTGACCGAACCCCTGGGCATTGCCGAGTTGATGTCAAACATAGACAAGGTGCTTCGCCCCGACGTTATCTCCCAAGACCCCTTGATGGAACTGAGCCCCCTTGCTCTCACCGAAATTGGTACCTACACCCATAAAAATTAAGTAGAATCATTATTGTCCCGGCAGCGTCTTGGCATTATCTTAGATGTTGGGTGGAGCGTAAACCGCTCAGCCGGCATCGGGCTTCACCTGAAGTCGAGTAACCAGAGGCTGCTTTGACCCCAACGCTGCAGGAAAAATCGGAAGCCATAATCCAGAAGATACAGGGTGCGGTTGTGGCCCCGTACGAAGTAATCCGGCTCGCCGCCCTGGGGCTTATCTGTCAGGGCCATATCCTGGTGGACGACTTTCCCGGAGTGGGAAAGACACTCCTGGCCAAGAGCCTGGCGGGCTCGATAACGGCCGTCTTCAAGCGAATCCAGTTTACACCTGACCTTTTACCCACCGATATCACCGGTGGGGACGTATATGACCAGAAACAGGGCAAGTTCAATTTCGTGGCCGGCCCCGTTTTCGGGAACATAATCCTTGCCGACGAAATAAACCGGGCCACCCCTCGCACCCAGTCCGCGCTCTTGGAGGCCATGGGAGAGCGGCAGGTCTCCTGCGACGGGGTTATTCGTCCCCTGCCCGAGCTCTTCTTCGTGATCGGCACCCAGAACCAGGTCGATTTCGAGGACACCTTCTCCCTCCCCTATGCCCAGCTGGACAGGTTCATGCTCTCCCTGCAGCTGGGTTATCCCGGGGTCAACGAACAGGTCCAAATACTGGAACGAAATCGGCTGGGTGAGCCGGGCGTGGAGCCCGTGGCCACCGTCGAGGAGATAGTGGAGCTGCACAAGCTGGTGCTCGGAGTGGAAGTCAGCCTACCCGTCATGGAATACATCTCCAGAATCGTACTGGAGACGAGATCTCACCCCCAGATTCTCATTGGAATCAGTCCCCGGGGAGGCGTAGCCCTGCAGCGGGCAGCCCAGGGCCACGCCTCCCTGTGCGGAAGCACCTATGTCCGCCCCGACGACGTAAAAGCGGTGGCCGAACCGGTGATCCGCCATCGCCTGGTGCTGCGTTCCGCCCAGAACGGCCACCTCGGCGAGCTAATCCGGGATATTCTTGACGCCGTGCCGGTTCCTGTGTAGCCGAACGAAAATATGGCAATCCGCAGTCTCACCATTCTGCTAATCGGGGCCGTCTGCTACGTTCTGGCCATGGCCACCCAGAACGGCTGGCTTTACCTGTTTGCCGGTTTCACCTGGGGGGTGGGCCTGATCTCCGTTCTCATGGCCTGGTCCAACCTGAGAAACCTGGAATTCACCAGGACCATCATCGGTCCCACCAGGGCCCAACCCGGAGCGGACGCGGCGGGCATCTCGGAGGACGATGAGCTCCAGATCGGCATCACCATCCACAACAGGGGCTTTATCCCCAAGTACTATTTGAGGATAACCGAGTTTTGCCCCCTGGAAGAGCCCGGCAAAGAGGCCAGGGCCTTCTTCCTGACGAGCCTTGGCCCCCGGGCCTCGGTGAGGGTCACCTACCCCGTCAAATGTTACCGCCGGGGGGAATTCACCTTTGGGCCGGTGAACGTGGAATCCAGCGGCCCCTTCGGCCTATTCAAGCTGAACAGGGAGTTCGTGGCCCCGCTATCGGTGCTGGTCTTTCCCGCCAGCCACCCTCTGGGGCAGCTGCCCCTGTCCGGAAATATCTGGAGCGATGTCGGGGGGCGGCTCAAGGTCAGGGCCGGCAGCCTCTTTTGCGGCTCCCGGGAATACCAGCCGGGAGATTCCCTGAGGCATATCCACTGGCGGAACAGTGCCCGGTGGAACAAGCTCATGGTCAAGGAGTTCGAGGGGTCCTCCAGAAATTCGCTGGCCATAACCTTTGACGCCCGCGGCAATTTGGGCCAGGGGAAAGAGACCACCCTGGAGTATGCCATCAAGATAGCCGCCAGTGCCGCCAGGTACTGCAGCCGCCGGGGCATGCGGGTCCGTTTGCTGCCGGCCCAGGGCTCGCTCCTTCCGGCGGATACCTCGACCACGCTGATAATGGAGTTCCTGGCCAGGCTTGAGCCGGGAGACAGCACCAACCTGGACCACCTGCTGGAACAGCCTCGAGTGCCCGACCCCATCCTGGCCATAGTCTCACTGGCCGACCCGCGAGGGCCGGATATAGTCCAGGAGCTCAGCACCAAGACCCGGCTCCTCATCGTGGTGGCTCTCACCGGGTTTGCCGAGCGGGAACCCTCCGAGGGTGTATCGGGCAACCCGTCCCCGCGAAATACGATTATCATCCCGTGCCGCCGGGGCGAATTGCAGGCCGCCTTGAGCGCGTTGGAGACCGCCCACCGGAAGCCCGGGCGACGAATACAGGAGACCCCCATTGGCTAATGGCGCTCCCTGGCTCAGAATCTGGGTAATGATCGCCGCCCTATCCTCCACGGCGTCCGTCACCTTCGCGGGGGGTTCGGGATACATAATCCTGGCGGCCGCGACCGGGATCATCCTGGGCCACGTTTATAGCTGGTACCGGCGGGGCCAAGCCTCGCACCGGCCGCTGCTGGTCCTGGGGGTGCTCTTCATAGTCCTGGTTTTCCTGATAAGGGACGAGCTTCGCTTGTCCCTGACCGGCCCTATCCTGCCGCTGGCCCACCTGTTTCTCATTGGGCTGGCCCTGGGCAGCTTCGAGCTGCGCAGCCGCGCCAGCATGTACCGGAGCCTGGCCCTCAGCGGCTTCACCGTCCTCATCGCCAGTGAAGCCGCCGTGGCCCTGGGCTTCCTGCTCAGCCTGGGCATCTTCGTGTTGTCCACCGTGGCTGCCCTGGCCACGGCCAACCTCGCGGACCGGTCCGCCGGCGCCACCCGCATCCCCTCCGGCAAGCGGTTCAGGTTGGTTCCTTTCTGGCTCGGTTCCATCCTGGCCTTCCTGGTGCTATCCATCCTTTTAGTCTGGTCCTTCCCCCGGCTCAGCATCCTATCTCAGGCCGCCCCCAGCTATCTTCCCAGCCATATGGAGGTGGTAGGTGACATACCTCCACCACCGCTCAGCGAGCCCGGTGATGCCCCCAGCATCTTGCCCAGCGACCCCCCCCCCCCACCGCCCGGCCAATCCGATGACGCCGGCGGCGCCATCCTCGGTGACCCAATTCTTGAACCGCCCGGCGGACCCGGTGACGCCGACGGCTCCGCGCCCGGCGCCGCCGATGGCGCCGTGATCGGTGGTCCGATACCTGAACTACCCGCCGTCCCAATATCTGAACAATCC
>JAZFUS010000332.1:0-2608 GCA_036447315.1 Dehalococcoidia bacterium | reverse complement strand
TGATCTTCTTGGCCAGCAGCGACCCGTCCGGTTGAGTTATGACCTCGATCCTGGCCCCGGCGCCAACCTGAGGGGTGCCCTGGATGATGGTGCGGGCATCGATATTCACCACCTCTCCATCCACGATCCACTGGCTATCGGTGATGAGCTTGATATCGCCCCCTACGATTCTCCCCCTGGCCTCCCCGTCGGGCTGGCGGCCCTTGTTGGCCCGGGCAGCGATGTTGACATCCTGGATAGCGGCGGCATAGCGCTTTTTGGACTTTTCGAGGACGCCAAAGATCATGGCTCTGGTCTGTGGCGGGGCCGTCTCCAGGGCTCTCTGAAGGACCCCCGGGTGCTTGGCGGCATACTGCTCCAGCAGGTCCCTGAGCTTGGCCACGTCCCGCTCCGTTACCCCACCCCTCGCTTTTTGGATCCCGGCCGCTTTGGCGATCCTGTCCAGGTGCTTCGCCAGCCGGTTGGTCGCCACCTCCACCTTGGCCGCCTTGTGTTTCTCGGACATGCGGGCGATCTCCTTGACCCGCCGGTCGGCGAATCTGGCCTCTATCTCCGCCCTGCCTATTTCGGTCCGGGCGAAGGCCAGGCGTGCCTGTTCCGTGGCTATTTTCACCGGGTAGAGGGGCTCGTCGGGCATACTGCCGGCGGCGGCGGCCACGGTGCCGCCCCCCCCCACCAATATGACGATGAGCCCCACCGTTACCGCCACCACCCAGCGGCGCTGCCCCTGAAAACCGGGGAACCATCTCCGCCGGGGTTGTGGCTGTCCCGCGGCACGGACCTCTGTGAGGAAGCGCTGCTTGGCCAGCGACCTGGGCAGGGTCCGGGGCTGGACCGAGTCAGCCCTGACTTTCACCGCCAGAGCCGTCCGCAGCAGGGGCTCCAGGCCTTCGGCCATTTCAGGATAATCCCTGAGGCAGTGCTCGATGCCTTCGCCCCCGGTTATCACCCGGTTGAGGCATTCATCCAGAGTCTTCTCAAACTTATTCGCCATGATTTTCCATCCCCGAGAAAGTTTTCCGTAGTGCCGCCAGGGCGCTGTGCTGCAGCGCTTTCACCGCTCCCAGGCTCTTGCCCATTATCTTCGCTGTTTCCGCCGTGGACAGCTCCCCGGCAAAACGCAGGGAGATCACCTCTTGCTGAAGGCGCGTCAGGCCGCCGATGGCGCCCTTGACCTGCTGAAAATCCGCGTCATGCTCAGCTATGCTCACCGGGTCACTGCTCGCCACAACCGGGGCCTGATCGAGAGACGTGGTCCGCATCTTGGCGGTTTTTCTGTAAAAATCCACAACCTGATTGTGCGCGATGCGAAACAGCCAGGAGGAGAAGGGCGCCCCCCGCCACTTGAACGAGGAGATCGATCGTACGACTTTGAGGAAGACCTGCTGGGTCAGGTCCTCGGCTTCGGCTATATCGCTTACCCTGAAAAGCACGTATCGGTAGATCTTATCGAAGTGCTCCTCATAGATCTCGCCAAAGGCTTCCGGGTCGTTCTTCCGGGCCCGTTCGATAAGGCCCTTTTCATCTCGCACCTGGCAATCCCCTGTCGTATCTGCCCACCGGGCGGGGCTGGTGTAAGCTACACTGCGCATATATTATATAACGTAAATGTCCCGAAAAGGATAGCGGGCCCGGCTGGGGCCTAAAGCGAGAGGAGACAAGCCCCCAAGGAAAGGGGCTTGTCTCCTCATCGGACTGTGCGAAGCTCTCCGGGGCATCTCTACTGGGCAGACACCTCAAAGGGCATGGGCTCGACGAATTTTGGCGCCCATTTTCGCATACCACCGTCCCGGGACACGCCCAGGGACTTGCCCTGGGACTTGCCGCCGGACTTGCCGCGGAACATGCTCTGGGACTTGCCACGGAACATACTGCCGGACTTGCCGCGGGACATGCTTTGGGACTTGCCACGGGACATACCGCCGGACTTGCCTCGGGACATTCCGCGGGACTGGGCCGATAATCCGACGACGTGCTTCCGGACGGCATCACTTGCCCGGTCCAGGATACCGGCGTCTTTAACCGGGTTGCGGGTCCTTATGGCGAAACGGGCCCTGTCCAACCCCCTGATTGCCGGGGCGTTGACCTGTCCCCGGGTGGCGTGGGCCGTGGGGAAATCCCCGATGGCGATACCGGTCCTGCCGGGCCTGAATCCCTCTTTGACGGCGACCAGGAGGTACCTGCCCTCGTCCCCGAAGGCGTATTTGAGCTGGCCGCTGCCGTTGGTGTCGCCCAGGTGGGCGGCGTTTTCATTAAGGAAAGTCTCCCAGTCCAGGTCCACCGCGGGTTTTCCGCCCTCGTCCTTAATCCTTGCGATCTCGGCCTTGAGGGCCTCGATGGCGTCGCCGGTGAGGGCCCAGACGCCGGCGTCCTTGACGGGGTCGTGGGTGTTTCTCTGAGTCACCTTCAAGGTGACCTTCTCGCCGGCCGGGGCCCTCTTGGGGGCCTCGATGGCCAGGGCCTTCGGGAAATCCCCGATGCCGATACCGGTCCTGCCGGGCCTGTAATCGTCCTTGAGGGCCACCAGGAGGTACCTGCCCTCATCCCCGAAGGCATATTTCAGCTGGCCGCTGCCGTTGGTGTCGCCCAGGTGGGCGGCGTTTTCGTT
>JAZFUS010000331.1:0-3197 GCA_036447315.1 Dehalococcoidia bacterium | reverse complement strand
CTTCTGTTTCAGCTGCTGACCCCTATGAACGGCAGCGGGTGGCTGTGCTCGATACTGAGATGGCATATATCGATACCGGCACGGGCGCCCCGATAGTATTCCTGCATGGGAATCCCACGTCATCCTATCTCTGGCGTAACGTTATTCCACACGTTGCCGGGGCTGGCCGCTGTTTGGCGCCCGATATGGTCGGGATGGGCGGTTCAGGCAGGGCCCCCGGTGGCTCCTATCGCTTTGTTGACCACGTTCGCTACCTCGACGCCTGGTTTGACGCCCTCGAAATAAACGAGAACGTCACCCTGGTGGGGCACGACTGGGGCTCGGCCCTGGGGTTTTACTGGGCCTACCGCCACCCTGAACGGGTCAAGGGCATCGCCTACATGGAAGCCATTGTCCGGCCCCTCACCTGGGACGAGATGCCCGAGGCCTCCAGGGCATTGTTCCAGGCCTTGCGCTCGCCGGCCGGGGAGGAAATGGTCCTCCAGAAGAACGTGTTCGTGGAGAAGATACTTCCCGGCAGCGTGCAACGGAGCTTGACCGAGGAGGAGATGGCAGCCTATCGCCGTCCCTATATGGAACCCGGCGAGTCCCGGCGGCCTACCCTGACATGGCCCCGGCAGATACCTGTGGACGGAGAGCCCCCCGATGTCGTGGAGATCGTGGGGAGCTATTCGAAGTGGCTCTCCACATCTGATGTGCCCAAGTTGTTCATCAATGCTGAACCGGGGGCCCTCCTCGTTGGTGCTCAGCGGGAGTTCTGCCGCTCATGGCCCAATCAGCGGGAGGTCACAGTCAGGGGCATTCATTTCGTCCAGGAGGACTCCCCCGCCGAGATTGGCCAGGCCATCGCCGCCTTTAGCGCATGAAGGTCCTGACCTGCCCGCCAAAACCGGTCCATTTATAAGGTTAGCCTGATGATTGATAGCAAAAGAGCCTGCTTGGGGCAGCCAAGCAGGCTCTTTTGCATCTAAAACCGGAAGTTAGTTAACGTTTTGATAAGGGATATTCCGGCTCGATGGGCTAAATTTTGCTAACCCGGCAGGGCACTCCGCGGAGGGGCACCGCTCCCACCACCGGGTCATAGGGTGGGGCGCCGGAGGTGAGGATATTCAGGTTGGACTCATCCCAACCATAGAGTTCCTCCACCCCCCGCTCCGGAAACCACCAGTCGACATCGGCCACCACCACCCGGGGGTCGAGGCGGGCGTTCAGTGCCGCCTTCTGCTTGATTTTGCCCTTTTCGGTCTCGATATAGACCCAATTCCCCTCCCCGATGCCCAGGGGCCCGGCCGCATCGGGGTGCATCTGCACCGTGGGGTCCGGGGCCGCTTTGCGCAGAGCGGGCACATTGCGCAGGGCGGAATGGAAAAAGACACTGGGCTTGCCGTTGGTCATCAGGAAGGGGTAGTCGGTGGTGGGCTGGGGTGGCTCCCGGAAGGAGGGCAGGGGGCTGTAACCCATGTCCCCCAGCTGCTGGGAATAGATCTCCACCTTTTTGGACGGGGTTCGAAAGCCGGTTTTTTCATATTTCCTGTAGCCCGGGGTGCCGGAGAACCGGCCCTTCGCGCGCACCTCCTGGGGGGTGAGGCCGCTGGGCTGAAGAATGGTGTCCCAGGCCGAGTCTATATCGGGCCAAAAATGCTCTCCCATCCCCAGCTTCTTGGCCAGTTCATTCATTATCTTGATGTCCGACCAGGCCTCCCCCGGCGGGTCGATAGCCTGGGAGCGGGGTATGAGCCGCCCGCCGACGCCATAGGCGCCCAGGTCGTTGAACTCCAGGTTCATGGCGGCGGGCAGCACCAGGTCGGCCAGCTCCGCCGTAGGGGTCATGAAGAGCTCGGCTACCGCCAGGAACTCCAGCTTGTTGAGCGCCTCGAATGTCTTCCGGGCGTCGGGGAAGGTGAGCAAAGGGTTCGAGGCAAAGGTCATCACGGCCTTTACCGGGTAGGGTTTTTCCTCCAGGATGGCCTGGGTAAGCGCCTGACGGGGCACGAACAGGTGGCGGGCGGCCAGCTTGAACTCGGACCCCACCATCTGGTCCTGGTCCCGTTTCAGGGTGGTGAGGAGCATGAACTCGGCGGGGCGCATCACCGGAGGCGGATTGAGCATGAGCTCCCCTCCCGGCACGTCCAGGTTCCCGGTGATGGCCCGCAGGATGGAGATGGCCCGGCAGGTCTGGAAGCTGTCTATGCTCTGGTCCAGGGCGTTTCCCCACTGGATAGCCGCGGGCCGGGTACGGGCATAGAGCCGGGCCGCCTCCGCCAGCTGCTCCTGGGGGACCCATGTTTGCTCGGCTATCTGCTCCTGGGAATAGGAGGTGAGCTCCTCTTGAAGCCTGCCGAATCCCTCCGTCCAGTTGGCCACAAAATCCTGGTCGTAGAGTTTCTCCTCGATAATGACCTTGAGCATCCCCATGGCCAGGAAGCCGTCGCTACCGGGGCGCGGGCGAAGCCAGATATCGGCCTGGGACACCAGGTCGATGTTCCGGGGATCGACGACGATAAGCTTCATCCCCTTCTTGAGGGCGGGAGCTATCTGGGCCCGGGTAGGTCCCCCTTCGTTGGTCTGTTGTATGTTGCTGCCCCAGACTACCAGGCAGCTGGGCTCCTCTTCATAGTCGGGAGTGGAGGGGGAGCCGCTGGTGAGGCTGGCACCCAGCACCCGGGGCATGTGGCAGATGGCACCGGGGCTGCATACATTGGGTGTGCCGAAGGCGGTGGCGAAGCGCTGGGACATGGTCAGCTCCAGCCCCTTGGGGTGCCCGGTGACCAGGGCCAGGGCCTGCGGCCCATGTTTCTGCTTGATTTCGCCCAGCTTCTGGGCCGCTATGTCCAGTGCCTCATCCCAGGATATCCGCTGCCATTTGCCCTCGCCCTTGGCCCCCACCCTCTTTTGCGGATATTTCAGCCGGTCGGGGTGATATACGATCTGGAGCAGGGAGGCGCCCTTGGGACAGAGGGTGCCCTTGTTGGAGGGGCAGTCCCGGTCCCCCACCACCTTGACGGCTTTTCCGTCCCGCACTGTCACCAGGATGCCGCAGGCGCCGCCGCATATACGGCCGCAGAAGGTCTTGACCACCTGTTCCGCCGTTTGCTGAGTCATGGTAGAGGCTCCTTTCGGTTTGTCGCCACCCGCCCGATATTCCCCCTTCCGGTGCCTAATGACGCTTTTGGCCGGCACCATCGAGGGAGTCCTGC
>JAZFUS010000330.1:0-2113 GCA_036447315.1 Dehalococcoidia bacterium | reverse complement strand
GGGGTGCTGCCCTGGCTGAAGGCTTGAGCCGGGCGGCGGCGAAGGCCGGCTTGCCCCTTCAGGTCTCCCGCGTCGGCTCCCTGCTCACCCCTTTCTTTGCTAAGAGGACTGTCTCTGATTATGACTCCGCCCGGCGGGCCGATACGCGCCGCTACGCTGCCTTCTTCCAGGGGATGCTTTCCAGGGGGGTATACCTTCCCCCCTCTCAGTTCGAGGCATTCTTTATCTCCCTGGCGCATCGGGAGGAGGATATCGAACGGACCGTCCAGGCAGCGGAGGAGGTCTTGCAGAGCAAGAGATTTGTAACAGCCTCTCACCTCTAGGGGGAGGGGTTACGATCGGCTCACCTGGCAGAGGAAGGAACGATTGGAGGTGCTGGCGAAGAGGGGGTCGCGAGGCTCATCGCTGGCCAGGGAATTGACATTGGGGCTGCCGTCCTCGGGGTTACCCCAGCCGAAATCCAGGACCACCACGCCGGGCCCGATCTCATCGCTCACCCTGGCGGTGAGTTCTATTTTCCCCTCGGGTGAGGACACCTGGACCCTCTCACCATCGTTGATGCCCCGGCCTTCGGCATCCCTGGGGTGAAGGGTGACCAGGGCTTCTGGCTCCAGGTGGCGCAGGGTGGGTATATTGCGGAAGCGGGTGTGAATATAGTTCCCCAGCTTCCGGGTAGTGCCCACAAGAGGGAAGCGGGCAGCCATCTCAGGATAGCGGAGTCGGCTCACCGGCTCCACATAGTCGGGTAGAGGGTCCTGCCCCAGCCCCGCTACTCTCGCTGACGATAGTTCTACTTTCCCGGAGGGGGTGCTGAAGCTGCTCTTGGCGTACTTGCGGTACTCTAGGGGTGGGGTGGTATAGGCGACCGTTTTCTGCTCCAGATCGGCCCGAGTCGCTCCCGAGGTCTTCAGGCGGCAGTCGATCCATTCCTCGGTGGTGCGCCAGGGATAGGCCTCAGCGAGGCCCAGCCGCCGGGCGAGCTCATATTCCATCTCCATCACCGGCCGGGCCTCGCCGGGCGGATCGAGGAGCTTGCGCCGCAGGGCAATGAAACCGCCATTCTTGCTGCTGTAGGTGCGGAAGCTGGCCTGCTCGACATCGCTGGCACCGGGCAGAATGACATGGGCCATCTCAGCGGTGGAGGTCATGAAGAGATCGTTTACCACCAGCAGGTCGAGCCTGGAGAGGGCCAGGCGCACCTTTTTCTCATTGGCATTAATGAGGAGGGGATTGGCGTGGTAGACCAGCATCGCCCGTGGTCGCTGGGGTTCTTCGCTCAGGATGGTATCCACCACGGTGGGGAAGGGGGAATAGGGGAAGAGGGGGTAGCGTTCCTGCCCCAGGCGGTTCCCAGGTGCCTCCAGGGTGGGGTAGGGGGTGAGCCTGGGTGAGGGATAGAAGACGTTTCCCCCGGGCACATCCAGATTGCCGGTGATAGCCTCCAGGGAGGCCACCAGGCGGGTGGTGCCGCTGACATTGAGGTGCATGTCCAGCCCGTTGCCGTCGCGGATGGTGGCGGGTTGGGAGGTAGCATAGAGATAGGCGAGCTCGCGGATGTCCTCCGTGGGGAGCCCGGTGAGCTCGGAGGCCCACTCCGGACGGGCTCTTTCCACCCTCTCGGCCAGCTCGGGAAACCCGATGGTCCAGTCCCGGACGAAGTCCTGGTCGTAGAGTCTCTCCTGGATGATGACCTGGAGGAGGGCCATGAGCAGGGCGGCATCGGTGCCGGGGTTTATCCTGAGCCATTTGTCGGCCTGCGCTGCCAGGGGGATGCGCCGCGGGTCAATGACCACCAGGCGGGCCCCTTGCTGGCGCGCCGCGTGGAGCGGCTTATCGTAGGAGCCGTAGGCCATTCCGTCGCCCAGGCGGTAAGAGTCGGTGGGGTTGGCGCCCCAGATGATAATAAGCTTGCTGCCCTCGTAGTCGGGCTCGGCTCGGCGGCCGGTGACCTGTTGGATGGCCGCCCTACGCGGGACGGAGCAGAGGTGGCCGGAGCCGGTGATGTTGGGCGAGCCGTAGGCGTAGAGGAACTGGTGGAAGGCGTCGAAAGTCTCCTGCCCTACCGGGGCACCGCGGCAGGAGAAGAGGGTCTCCGGGCCGTACTTTTCCTTGA
>JAZFUS010000329.1:0-4904 GCA_036447315.1 Dehalococcoidia bacterium | reverse complement strand
ATCCGGACGGCATACTTCATAAGCTCTGCCCGGTTCTGGAGGTTGAGTTTATCCATGATATGGCTGCGGTGGCTCTGCACAGTGTGAATGCTCAGGGAAAGAATATCGGCAATCTGCTGGTTGGTGTTGCCCTCGGCGATGAGCTTCAGGATTTCGTGCTCCCGTCCGGTGAGCTTCTTGTAGCCGAGGAGCTCTTCGCCGGTGGTCATCCGCTGCAGGTAGTCCTCCACCAACCTCTTGGCCAGGGAGGGGTAGAGAAAGACCCCACCCTGATGGACCGTGCGGATGGCCGTGAGCACATCCACCGAGGCGGCCTCTTTGAGCAGATAGCCCGAGGCCCCCACCGCCAGGGCCCGGAAAAAGTAGTCATCGCTGCCGTGCATGGTGAGGATCAGGACCTTGGTCTCCGGCACATCCTGGCGCACCAGCTTGGTGGCGGTGAGCCCGTCCATGCCCTCCATGGTGATGTCCATGAGGACGACATCGGGGCGGAACTGTCGGGCCTTCTCCAACCCCTCGCCGCCTTCGGTGGCCTCGGCCACCACCTCCATGTCGGTCTGGGTCTCCAGGAGCATGCGGAGCCCCTGCCGGAACAGGGTATGGTCATCCACCATTACCACGCGGATCTTAGGCACTTTCCACCCCCTCGTTCATCGGAACCTCAACTCGGACCTCGGTCCCCTTGCCGGGGTGGGAGCTCAGGCTGAGTCGGGCTCCCACCAGGTCGGCCCGTTCCCGCATCCCCTGCAATCCCAGGTGCACATCCAGTGGCTGAGAAAGGGTACCATCCACCTCAAAGCCGCTTCCGTCATCCCGTACCACGCCTATGACGGCGGCCTCCTGGAACTCAAGGCGGATATGGACGTTTCGGGCCCCGGCATGCTTGGCGACATTGGTGACCGCCTCCTGAAGGATGCGGAATAGGGCGGTCTCCACCGGGGCCTCCAGGCGCTGCTCCTCGCCCAAAGTCTCGAAATGAAGCTTGATCCCGGGGCTCAGCCGGTCCTCCGCATATGACCGCAGGGCGGGGACAAAGCCCAGGTCGTCCAGGGCGGAGGGGCGCAGGCTCAGGATCAGGCGGCGGATATCGGTCAGTGTCTGGGCTCCCTGAGACAAGGCCCGGGCCAGCAGCTCCCGCTCCCTGGTCAGCTTCTGGGGCAGGGCATCATGGACGGCCTGGAAGCTGACCAGGAGGCTGGCTAGTGTCTGGGCGGTGTCATCGTGGAGCTCCCGGGCCAAGCGGCGCCGCTCCTCCTCCTGGGCCGACAGGATCCTACCCACCAGGGAATGCACCTCCTGAGTGCGTTTCCGCACCTGGATCTCCAGGTCCCTCTGCCACAGGAGTCTCTCATCCTCCGCGGCCTTGAGCTGCACCCTCATGGCTTCAAAGCTCTTGGCCAGGCCGCCTATTTCGCCCCCTCGGCTGGTTATCACCGGCCGGCCCAGGGCGCCGGAGGCGATGCTGCGGGTGGCCTCCTCCAGGGCGACTATGGGCCGCAGCACATAGCGGGCGTGCATCCATGCCCCCAGGGAGACAGCCGCCAGGGCCAAGAAACCGAAGGCCAGCATCGTCCGGCGCATCTGCAGAGGCACGGACAGGGCCTCTCCCCTCTCCTCCTCCACTATCACCCCACCGGCCACGGTGCGCAGGGGAGCATAGGCCACTATATGGCCGGGGCCCAGGTCCGGATCGTGCGTCATTACCCCCGCCACCCCGTCCCTGATCAGGGGTCGGAGTAGGGGCAGGTGGAGGTCCGTGCCGACGACGTGTTCCCCGATGGAAGAAACCAGGATATTCCCCTGGCCGTCGATGACCTGGGTGGAGAAGTAGCGGCTGCCCACGGGAAGGGGCACCAGTTCCAGCCCCATATGGGAAAGGTGCAGTACCCCCAGGAGGATGCCCTGGATGCGCCCCGGGGGATCCTTCAGGGGGATGGCGACTATCGCCAACGGCGGATGGTCCGGGGCCAGGTGCTCTGTCCTCCCCACGCTGGGCATCCCCTGCCGGGCCCGCTGAATGAAAGGGTATGCCGAGAGGTCCGTGTCAAGAATCAGGTCCTCCGAGTCGCCGGGAACCACCAGCACCACCCTGTTCCTCTCATCCAGCAGGCCCATGGTGGAGAAGGTTCCCAGGGTATGGAGGACGGTCTCCATGGCCGCCCTTTTGGCTTCCAGCGGGGCTGTTTCGGACTGGAACTCCTCCAGGGCCGCCACAGATCCCAGCTGGTCGATGGTATGGTCGATCAGGGCGTCTATGGAATTGGCTGTGCTGGTGGCCAGATTCAGCCGCTCCCTCTTTACGACCTCGGTGGTCTGCTGGATGGCCCCGGAGAAGACATAGGCAAAAATACCAAAGAGGAAAATGAAGATTATGGCCACTCCCACGGCCACCTGCCAGCGCAGGCCCATCCTTGATAGCCAATTCATCGGGCGCATCCTCCATCCTTTGGGGATGGTTGGGATAGGTGGGTAGGGTCCGCCAGCCTCATGGCGCCTGGCCACGCCGGCTTCAGAGACGGACGCCCTATACACCAAACTACAGGGGCTCTACCCGGGATTCCCATATCGACTCTTGATAGGGCCGCCCCCAGCCCTCTATGCCGTCTACGACGATGATAAGACCCGGCACATCGGCCGTCAAGCCCTGTGGGCACCCTTAAACCTCCCCGCGTCGCCCCGTTACCCGGCAGCCCTATGTCCACCCCGCGAAATAGACAAACCGGGCACCGGCTGGTAAGGTATGAGATACAGGCCCGGCGGGAAGAGCGGGGACCCATTGTTAGGCAGGTTGTAAAGTTCCTGGTTTATAGTGGGTTAAGGACAGGTGGGAGGGAAAGCCGCCTTGTTAGTCCATTTTCCGACTCTGCTGATAGTGGATGATGACCCCACCATTACCCGGTCCCTCAGGGTGAACCTGGAGGCCGATGGCTTTGAAATTCTCACGGCTGCCAGCGGACAGGAAGCCCTGGACCTTATGGAGCAAAAGATCCCGGATCTGTTGATCGTGGACCTGCTCCTCCCCGATATGCACGGGTTCGAACTTTGCAAAAAGTTGAAGAGCTACATGGATGTCCCGATTATCATGCTGACGGGCGTGGGCTCTGAGAGCAGCATAACCAGCGGACTGGACTTCTACGCCGAAGACTACGTGGTCAAACCCTTCAGCTACCGGGAGCTTCTGGCCCGTATCGGCCGGGTCCTAAAGAGGACTCAGCACCTACTGCCCAAAGAACAGGTTTTGGTGGTGGACAAAGGCTTGAGCATTGATTTCGCCCGTCACCTGGCCCTGTTGGAGAACAGGGAGATCGGACTGACCCCGGTGGAGAGCCGTATTCTGTCTATCCTGGCCATCAACGCCAACAAAGTGGTCAGAAGCGAGCGGCTCATAGACGAGGCCTGGCCCGATGGAGAGGGAGACCCGAACCGTCTCTGGGTCAACATCCGCCGGCTCCGCAACAAATTGGAGGACGACCCTTCCCACCCCAAACGCCTAATTACCGATCGGGGTATAGGCTACAGGCTCCAGACTGTTGAATAGTCAAGGCCGGTCTTGGGTCCGGCCCAGCTGCTTCTCCAGCCGGCGGATGAAACGGAGGCGCCGCTGTGTTCGCGCCCTTGGGGATCGTTTCAGCACGCCGGCCACCACCCTGCTCAGTTCGGACGGACTGAAAGGCTTGCTCACGTAACCATCTCCCCCGGCCCGCCACCCCTCAAGCTCATCGCTCACCTGGACCCTGGCTGTCAGAAAGACAATGGGGATATTGTGGGTATCGGGGCGGGCCCTGAGCCCCCGGGCTATCTCCAGACCGTCGGCATCGGGCATCACTATATCCAGGATAATGATATCCGGGGGCTGCGCCTCTATGGCGGCCAGGCCACTCCGGCCGTCAAGGGCTGTCACCACCTGGAAGCCGGCTCCCTCCAGGTTCAGTTGAGTGGCCTTGACCATGTCGGCTTCATCGTCGATGATGATGACCCGGGCCCCCGCTTTCCCTCCAACCTGAACCACCCCCTCGTCCCCCGGGTCCCTGGCGGCCAGGGTCAGGGGCCCGTCACCGGGCCCGGCCGCCGGTAGTCTGAAGCTGAATGTGGAGCCCTCTCCGGGGACACTGCTGGCCCAAATCTGTCCCCCCATGGCCTCCACATAGGACTTACAGATAAACAGGCCCAAGCCAACACCGCCTACCAGTCGTCCCTCGGTGGTATCCACCCGGGAAAAACGCTTGAAGAGTTTGCCCATTTCGCCGGGGGGGATACCGATTCCCCTGTCGGCTACGGACACTTCAATCCAGGGTCCACCACCCCCCCGGACACCGATGGTCACCGGTTCTAAGGAGGGGGAGTACTTCACCGCATTGGAAAGGAGATTGTCCAGGACGTCGTCAAGCCGGCCGGGGTCGGCCAGGGCCGGGGGGACACCGTCCGCTACGTTCACCTGAAAACTGGAGGCGCCATCCCGGTACTTAAACCTACCAACAGCTTTCGTGATGGCCGGCTCCAGGGGCACCGCCGCCAGATTCATCTCCAGCTGGCCGGCCTCGATACGGGACACCATCAGCAGATCGTTGATGATCCCCGCCAGGCGGTCGCAGGCGTTGTTGATCCCCTCCAGGAACTCCATCTGGTCACGGGGCTTGAGGCGCAGGTCCGGGCGGAGAAGGGTCTCCACCAGGCTTTTGGCCGAGGCCAGAGGGTTTCTGAGCTCGTGCGAGGCGCGGGCCACGAACTCGGTTCTCACCCGGTCCAGCTCGCGCAGGGCCCCTGCGGCACTGGCCTCCGCGAACAGTCGAGCGTTCTCGATGGCGATGGCCGCCTGGTTGGCCAGGGCCTGAAGGAGGTGGACATCGGACTCGGAGAAGGAACCCGGCCGGCGAATAATATACAGGGCAAAGCTGCCCAGGGTG
>JAZFUS010000328.1:0-2007 GCA_036447315.1 Dehalococcoidia bacterium | reverse complement strand
CCTTGCGTCCATCATTCCACGCAGCAGCTCATCTTGGTGATATCCCGCTTGAAGGACTGGGCCACCAGCTTGAGGGCCTCGCTCAGGGTGGGGAAGACATGCACCGTATCTGTGAGGTCATCCAGCGTGAGCTTGAACTTCACGGCCAGGGTCGCCTCGTGGATAAGGTCGGCGGCCATGGGGGCCACGATGTGCACACCGGCGATGACCTGTGACTCGGGGTGAACGGTCATCTTTACCAGGCCCCGGGTCTCCCTGATGGCCCGGGCCTTGGGCACCACGGCTATCTCCACCGTGCGGCAGCTGCAGGTGTTGTAGAGGCGCATGTACTCTTCCTCGGTAAGCCCCACGCTGGCCACCTGGGGGTCGGTGAATACCGCCTTGGGCACCGAACCGTAATCGATAGTCTTCTTCGCCCCCTCCAGGGCATTGCTGGCGGCGGTGTAGCCCTCCTTGGCGGCCACGGTCTCCAAGAAGGTCCTTCCCACCACATCCCCCGCCGCCCAGATATGGGAGGCCGAGGTGAGCATCTCCTCATTCGCCTCGATAAAACCCCGGGCGTCCACCCTCACCCCGGCGGCCTCCAGGCCCAGGTTATCGCTGTTGGGGGCCACCCCTGTGGCCAGCAGCAGCTCCTCTCCCTTGACGGTGACCCGGGCCTCCCCCGCCCCGGCCTCCACCACCTTCAGGCCCCCTTCCTCGCGGACCTCCTCGACATTCACCCCGGTGTGAAACTCGATGCCCTCTTCCTCGAGGCAGCGCTGAAGCTCATCGGCGATCTCGCGCTCGGCTAAGGGGAGGACCTGACTCTCCTTCTCCAGCATGGTCACTTTGGTGCCGAAGCGGGCGAACATCTGGGCGAACTCCAGGCCCACCGGGCCGGCTCCGATAACGATCATGGACTTGGGCAGCCGGGTCAGGCTTAAGACTTCTCGGTTAGTGATGTAGCCCACACTGTCGATGCCCTTGAAGGGCAGAATCTTGGGCCTGGAGCCGGTGGCGATGATGAACTTATCGGCCTCCAGGGTCTCTCCGTTGACCTCCACCTGCCGGGGAGAGACGAACTTGGCCTTGCCCTCTATCAGGGGGATGCCCAGCTCCCTGGCGATGCGGGCATAGTTACTCTCCCGGAGGGCCTCTACCAGCCCGTCCTTCTCGCTCATGGCGGTCTTAAAGTCCAGGGGGTCGGGGTGACTGCACATCACCGGCTCGGCGGCCTTGAAGCGGATATGCTGGGGTTGGTAGTACTCGCTGGCTATCTCCAGAAGGACCTTGGTGGGCACGCAGCCCACGTTGACGCAGGTGCCGCCCAGGGGCAGCCCGCCGTTGATAATGACCGCCTTGGCCCCCAGCTCCCAGGACTTGGTGGCCGCTGAGAAGCCCCCCGCCCCACCCCCGACGATTACCAGGTCATACTTTGGCATGGCCGATCTTCCTCACTTTAATATTTTTGATATCCCCTATGATATGTCCGTAAATTCGGTTATGTCCGCCAGCTCGTTATCTGTGGTTCAACACCTCAGGCCAGGGCTTTCTCCAGGGAGCGTATCAGCTCGACCTTGGGCCGAACACCGAAGACCTGGTCGACCTGCCGGCCGTCCTTGAACACCAGTAGGGTGGGGAGGCTGCGGATACCGTAGCGGGCAGGGATGTCGAAGTTTTCCGCCGTGTCGACCTTTACGAACTTGACCCTGTCACCGTACTCCTCGGCCAGCTCCTCCAGGATGGGGGCTACCTGGTGGCAGGGGCCGCACCATTCAGCCCAGAAGTCCACCAGGACCGGAAGCTCAGCCTTTAGCACTTCCCTCTCGAACTCGGTATCGGTAACGTCTCTCGGTTTGGCCATGGATCTTCTCCCTATCCTGGGCTCCTCGCCGGGATACGGGAATCACAGCGTCAACAGCCGGTACAGGAGCACGCCGCCGAACAGGACGAGGAGGTAGGACCCCGCGGCGGCAACGAAGCCGTTGGTGAGCCCGCTGGTCCTCTCCCGGAACGATGTCATGC
>JAZFUS010000327.1:0-5923 GCA_036447315.1 Dehalococcoidia bacterium | reverse complement strand
GTTGGAGAGGGCCGTGGAGCCGCGGTGGAATCCGGTTCTGGTACCGGCTCCGGCGTGGGCGAGGGCTTCACGGAGCGGTCCGGGGCCGGAGTTCCAGATGGAGCGGGCGCAGAAGCGGAAGGCTCATCTACCAGCTCCAGTCCGGTGCAGGCGACGGCCGTGGCTAACACAGCCAATAGAATGACCAGGACGATCTGTCGCCCCACTATTACCCCCAATCGGTCAGGACCATGGCAAAAGGGTAGCACCCGGTACTACCTCTAACTATGATATGGCTCCCGTCCGAAAAGTACAGGCATATTTATACCCAATTATGCTGGAATTTTTCCCCCATATTAGCGGGACCGGATGTCCTGAGCCACGCGCCGGGGGCAACCTTTAAACGCTTACCTTGGCAATTTTGGCATATGGCGCATAAACGAAGCATAAACGCGACCTCACGGACATAAACTCCGTCAACTATCAGACTACTAAAGTATAAGCATGCTTTGAGCCACTTTTTATCCCTCGATAGAGCGATTTGGGAGAACAAACGGGCTACCGCTTTTTAGGTACACGCCCGACAGCTTGTAGGTGGTAGCCGGATACGTTGAGTACGCGCTACCCTGGTGGGTGCTGGCCGGGGATAGTGCCCTGATGGAAGGACCGGTGGACTGCTTCCCTCGCAGTATAAAGGAGTCAATACGGGCTGGAAACAGGATTGGAGCGACCATACGCAGCGGGACACGCCCGGAGGGAACGAACGCGCCCGTTCTTTACATGTCCCCAAATGCCCGGGCTCAAGCCATCGAGCGATAGGGTGCGGCTGCCCGCAGGGAGGGGGCGACCTTGACGTGCGGATGAAATGGGTATATCTTCGGTGCTAAGACAGGTGCGGTAGTGGACCGCGTCACGGCGAGCCGACATGGGGAATAAAGGGCCGAAGTCCGGGATAATCAACGGTCCTTTCCCGTCGGGCACCGGGCTGGCCCATGTCCGGGTGAAGGAGGCATCAATGGAGCGACAGCTTGAAAGGAGGCGGGAGCCGGAGCCCGTCATCCATGACTACAACTGGAATGAGGGCCGCTACCTGCGCTGGCAGGAGGAAAGGGACCGCCTGGCCTCTCTGCCCCATGTCATCAAATTCGACCAGGTGCCCTGGGTACAGGTGCAGCAGGCCTATCACAAGGTCCTGGTGGGGGGTAACAAGCAGGAGGACCGCCTCACCAAGGGGCCCATATATACCATGACCTGTCTGGAGCAGATTTTACCCTCGGGCGGCCATTCCGGGAAGCACCGCCATTTCATGGAGGCCATGTTCTTTATCATGGAGGGCCAGGGCTGGGAGGTCCATGACGAAGTCAAATATCCCTGGGAAGCAGGGGATATGATGTGCGTTCCCACCCACTGCATCCACCAGCACTTTGCCGCCGATGCGAAGGACGTCCGGCTGTTCTATGTCATCCCCAGCCAGTTCCAGTGGATAGGTCTGGGCGCCGTGGAGCAACTGGAGCTCCACAGCGGATTCAGGATGCCACCGGGGGCTGAGCCCGTGAAGGGCTCCCAGGGCGAGACCATCGGCTACCGCAAGGAGGATGGGACGGAAATACGCCTGGTCCCGGAGTACCGGGAGGTCCGGGAGATGATGTCCGCCAAGGAAAACGCTGCCCGCCTCACCGGCGAGCCCAGGGACACCTATGAGGAGTATATCGCCAAATTCGCCCGGGAAAGCGACTGGCGCCGGGGCTGCCCCCATGTGGTCAGGGCCGCGGACCGCCCCTGGGAGGATACCCGGATGGGCCGGCTCAAATATCTCATCCACCCCAAAGTCCCGTCGGGCATCATGACCCTGGACTCCTGGCTCCAGGAGATCCCTCCGGGCGGCCACTCCGGAAAGCATCGCCATGTGGGCGAGGAGGTGCATCTCATCCTGCAGGGCAGGGGGCACGACGTCCATGACGGCGTCCGCTGGGACTGGGAGCGGGAGGATATCGTTTGCGTTCCCATCAACACGGAGCACCAGCACTTCAATGACGATACCGAAAGGCCGGCCCTGTTCCTGTCCGTCCAGTCAAACCTCTACGATTTTGTCGGCCACGGCGGTGTGGAGCACCTGGAGGATGCCTCAAACTGGCGGGGAAAAGAGGGGTGACCTGCCCCCCATAGAGGGAACAAGACCCCTCAACAGACCCCGGGGCCCCAGATCAGCCACCCCATGGAACCACGCCGGAGGGGAGCGACTCCCATCCTAAGACAGGTCAAAGGCCACTGCGGATATTACGGCGCTGAGGCCTCCGCCCAGTAGATACCCCAGCGCGAGCTGAAGATCGCTTTCGGAGAGCAGTATACCGATGCTTAACATCAAAAGGAGAATACACCCCAGCAAAGAGGCGGTGCCCACCAGACCGGCCAATAGCACAAATCGCCTCTTCCGCCTCCCCGAGAGGTATAATTCTGCCCTGCCCGCTCCTGTTTCCAAACGTTTGTCACTGATCAATACAGAGTACACCCCCTTACCCGGATTGCTTCTTCCCTTTTCCAACCCTCAGACTACATCCGGGATGCGTAACAAAGCATAACAATTCGGCGGGGTTTTCTAAACGTTTTGCAAGGATTTTCGGACAATGAGTCGGGGCGCCCCTGGGGGAGTTGCGGGCCCGCGGCGCACCCCCAAAGTGGGGTGGGCCGGGGAAGTTCGGCGAGCTCGGGAGGGCCTGGCTACCTTTGGGTGCCATCTTGTGCTAGCATAGGCGCGGAATGCGGCCGGCCCGGCCTGAATCCAGGGCCGAGGGAATTGCGAGGAGGATAACACCATGGCACAGACAGAACTGCCACCGGAGATTATCAAGCGCATCAAGCGGGTGTATGGCTACACGGATGAGCAAATAGCAGCGTTCTCCCCCAAGCAACGGAAGACCCACCTTGTTGAGTTCGAGACCATGAAGTACAAGCTGGTGGCCGAGGTGGTCGAGGCGGAGAACTGCGCCTGTCAACATAAGAAGGGAGAGAAGTATGTCTTTTTGGACGGGGGAGCCCTGTTGCCCTCGGAGTGCACCGTCCCCTTCCTCTGCGCCCTGGCCATCGCGCCCATGGTCCCCTTTTTCTACCTTTTCCATGACCGCCTGAGCTCGGGGCTCGAGCCCGGCGACACGGTCTACGAGTATATCAGGTGCCTCGATACCGGGGTTACCTGCGGCGGCGCGGGAGAGGTCATGTTCAAGATTCACTGGGAGAAGACCTCGTAGTAAGGCAAAAAAGGGGGCGGCCCCCAAGGCGGATGCCCTGGACTCGTAAGCCGGTACTATTGACGGGGGGGCAGGTCAATCGGGCACCCCGGTCGGGCAAGGTCTGCGGAAAGGACGGTGCGGAGTGTTACCGAAGGAAACCCTGGGACGCACGGGGCTGGAGGTCACCCGGTTGGGGTTTGGGGCCATGGAGCTGCGCGTTCTGGGAGAGGCCAAGGTAGGGCCCTCGGACGAAACAGCGGGAAAGGTCCTCAACGCGGTTCTGGACGAAGGCATCAACTTCATCGATACCTCCTGGTGCTACGAACGCAGTGAGGAGTTTATCGGGCGCCACGTCGGACACCGGCGGAACGAATATTTCCTGGCCACAAAATGCGGCCACTTCTGGCGAAACGACCCGGAACGCTCCGGCTGGTCCCGAGAGGGGCTGCTGAACTGTATCGACGAGAGCCTGGCGCGGCTCCGTACCGACCACGTGGACATCCTGCAATTACATATCCCCAGTGTCGATGACGTCCGGCAACACGACTGCGTCTCCACCCTCCGGGAGATACAGGCCCAGGGAAAGACCCGATTCATAGGGGTTTCCACCACCGTACCCTATGTGGAGGACTTCCTGGGGATGGGCGTCTTTGACACCTTCCAACTCCCCTACTCGGCGCTGGAGCCGGAGTATGACGAGTTACTGGTCCGGGTGGCGGAGAAGGGGGCGGGAACCATCATTCGGGGCGGCGTGGCCCAGGCGGTACCCGTAGTGGAAACCATGGACAGGGTCCAGTTCGAGAAGAACAAAAAGAGGTGGGAAAAGGCCGATTTCAGCTCCCTGGCCCCGCAACTCGATCCCATGGAGCTGATGCTGCGCTTCACCCTGAGCCACCCCTCGGCTCACACCGTCATCGTGGGCACTCAGGACGTAGCTCATCTCCGGGCCAACATAGGAGCCGCCGAGAGAGGCGGGCTCGACCCGGAGCTGGTAGCCGAGGTCCGCGCCTGGGTTTCCTCAGCCCTTTCGTAAACCGGGCGATGGGCCTTCCTGGGCACCTGCTGCAGCTTCTTGCGCCGGTCCCCAAGCCGTTGCTCTATGGGGAGCGACCGACAGGGCCGGGAAGGCCTGAAACCCACAGGACCGACGGCAAAGTTGGTCAGAAAAGGACGCAACCCGAATCCAAGGGACTGACATACACGGCTCACAGTGATATACTGTGGGCGTTCGAAGGGGTCTAGCCCATGAGGGTGATGGATGGGGGGCTTTAGGGAAATATGTTTGAGGCCGATAGCATAACCGAGGAAGGCAAGAGAGCCATCGTCGACCTGATCAACAAGTCGGTGCTTCAGGTTGAATATAGCTTCATAGTCAACTATCCCAGGATTATCGACCATTTCACCAATGTTTACCGCGTTTTTGTCGAAAGCTTTCGGCCCAACCTGGAAAAACTGGGGAAGGACTCCCTCAGGCACCAAAACCTGGCCATGGAAATCATCAGGCAACTTGGTGGCAAGCCGACGTGGTCAATCGACGATATAGACAGGATGAACGACGTCAGACGCATGCTCTCAGACCAGTTGGAGCGAGAAAAGACGGCCCTATCGGCATATCTAGAAGCAAGAGATATAGCTAAACAAGCCCAGGTCAAGGGACTCAAAGGTATGATGTTGATTATACGGAGCGTCCGTCACCGTCGAGGGGACAATGAAGCGAGTCGAAGTAACATGATCAGCATGTTTGAGAAACTGGCGAGAGATGAAGTAGGCCACATAAGATTGCTCGAAGGCATCATGTCCGAATTAAGGATATAGATTCAGATTCGCCCGGCGGAGGCCCGCGCCTGGGCTGGAAAACTCTTAACCGCCCATTCTGTCCATGGGGAACCCCATGACCAACGACCTAATCTGCGCCAGGATCGGCTGCGATAAGCCGGCCTCATACGAAAAGCCCCTCTGTTACGAGCATTGGATGGAGTTTGACCGCTACGGAATATTCGAATGCGAAAGGTGTCATAGATTCGATGAGCAAGTCGTCAACGAAGATCTTTGTTGGGACTGTTCCGGTGGCAAGGAGGTCCCCATCCACGCCCACGGGCCCGTCGATTACCAAAGGCACTATCTATATATTCTCAAACTAGACGGCGGCGAATTCTATATTGGGCAGACAAACGACTTGGAAATCCGGCTGAAAGAGCACCAGGATGGCAGGACACGATCCACCAAGGGGAAACACCCAAAACTTGTTTGGTTCGAGAAATCACAGGGCAATCGCGAAGAACTGAAAGAAGAAGAGGACGATCTAACTCGGTTGGCGAAACATAGCCCCCGAGCGATACGCCGCATGGTTGCCGAATGGCAGCGACCACTTCGTCTGGTGGACCTGGAGGCCTGAAGGGCTCCGCAACACATGATTCGCCCGGCGCAGCCACCCGCACACCTTGACGCCGACCCCGCTGGAACGGAGGCACTGCAAGCCCAAGGCTCTCAAGGCTATGGTGGAAGGGACTAACACAGGAAAGGCGTGGGCAAAATGCCAGCAAACGGCAATGGGGTGGGGAGAGGATTATAAAAATGAGCCGCGTGAGAATCGAACTCACAACCTGCTGATTAAGAGGTTACTAGCAGAAAAGCAACCAGTCGCTTGCTAGGCCAACCGCTTGCCTCCTTTCTTAATGTCGATCATATTCCAATCTCTCACAGGTTTCAAGGTGTCG
>JAZFUS010000326.1:0-17110 GCA_036447315.1 Dehalococcoidia bacterium | reverse complement strand
GGAGCTGGTATTCACCGACGACCTGATCTCCGCCCAGGAGGCCAAGGACCTGGGCATCCTGAACCGGCTGGTACCCCATGACCGGCTGCAGGAGGAGACCATGGCCCTGGCCCGCCAGATCGCCGAGGGTCCCCCTACCGCCCTGAAGCTGGCCAAACTGCTTATCACCAAGGGCCTGCGCATGGACTGGGATACCGCCGTGGAGTTCGCCGCCACCGCTCAGACCGTCAACCTGCCCTCCCGGGACCACAAGGAAGGGGCCGATGCCTTCCGCGAGAAGAGAAAGCCCACTTTTACCGGTTTTTAGGGCGACCGCCCACCCGAAATAAAAAGCCCGCCGGGCTTTGGGCCCGGCGGGCTTTTTCGTATCTAAATCATTTTGGATTCAGGGGCCCGATTCAGGGGCCCGATTCAGGGGCGGAGTTCAGGAGGTGGCGCTGTATTTCCCCTGGCGATAGTCCTCATGGGACAGGGTATCGGCGGGAAGATAGGTTGCGCTCGGGGCATAGCGAGTGGGATCATACTCCTCCAGCTTCAGGGCCTTCCGCTTGGCGTCGATATGGGCCAGGGCCTTGTCCACCATCTCCTGCCAGTTGAGCACAAACTCCAGCTTGCCCCCCACCAGTTCCTCCCAGCCCTCGCCTATCATCCGGCTGACCTCAACGCTGCCCGCCACCGGGGAATCCAGGCCGAATATGGTGTAGACCCCGGAGGCCACGCAGTAGACGCCGATGCACAGGGCCTTCTCCGACATCCACTCCGGGGCCAACCCCACCGCGGGAAGGTCACTGATGTCCTCCCCCAGCCCCCCCTCGCTGGCCATCTGGGTCAGCACCGTGAGGATGCGGGAGTTGTCGATGCAGGAGCCCATATGGAGCACCGGGGGGATGCCGATGGCCTGACAGACCTCGTTGAGGCCGGGACCGGCCATCCCCATAACCTCTGGGGTGAGCAGCCCGTGCTTGGCGCAGGCGGCGGCATTGCAACCCGTGGTCACCACCAACACGTCATTTCGTATCAGCTCCTTGACGATGTTGATATGAGCCTCGTCATGCATGGTATGAACATTGTTACAGCCCACCACCGCGGCCACCCCTCGAATTCGACCCTGCATGATGGCATCGTTTAAGGGGCGGAAGGACTGGCGATAGCTCCCGCCCTGCATATAGGCGATATACTCGTGAGAGAACCCGGCCACCAGGGGGTCAACCACAGCCGGTATGTGGACCTTTTTCCGGTTGGGGAAGTTATCCACAGCGGTGCGTACGATGAGCTTGCCTATCTCCTTCGCCCGGTGCTCATCGAACTCAATATGGGTGGCGCCGGGAATCTTGGCCTTGGGCGATGTGGTGATGAGCTTGGTATGATAGTGTTCGGCCGCGGCCTGCAGCCCCTGCATAACGCACTGGTAGTCCACTACCATGGCATCCACTGCCCCGCTGACCATGATCAGGTCCGACTGGAGGAAGTTCCCCGCCAGGGGCACCCCGTGGCGCATGAGGATTTCGTTGCCGCTACAGCACATGCCCACCAGGTTTATTGCCTTGGCACCCTTTGATTTGGCATACTCCACCATCTCCGGATCGTGGACCAGCACGTGGATCACCTCGGCCAGGGTGGGCTCGTGGCCATTGATAACGATGTTTACCTCGTCATGCTTTAAGACACCGAAGTTGGACTCACCCCAGGTGGGGTAAGGGGTGCCGAAGATGATGTCGCTGAGGTCGGTGCTGAGCATGGAGCCACCCCAGCCATCGGCCAGGGCCACCCGCAGGGCCCCGAGGAGGATGTGCTCGGCATCCTGGTCCACGCCCATAGTGGTGCGATGCATCATGTCCACCACTTCCCGGTCGATGCCCCGGGGGGCTATGTCCAGGCGCCGCCACAGCTCCTGGCGCTTGACGGGGGCCCGGCGAAGGTACTTAAGCTCCCCCTCCTGCCGGCCAAACTCCGCCAGCGCGGCCTTGCCCACCTCCAGGGCCAGCTCCGGGGTGGAACGTCCGTCGGCCTCCACGTCCAGGTAGCCGGCTACCACTCTCAGCTTTTTTTCATCCTTGATCGTGAAATCCGGGGCTTTGCCCTCGCCCACAGCGATGAGGGTAAATGCCATGTTGCGGCCATGGTCGCTATGGGCCGCCGAGCCCGCAGCCACTGCCCGGGCGAAATTTCTGGCCTGAACGGTCTCCAGGGTGGCTCCGCAGATGCCGGTGGTGGTCTTGCCCACCAGGCGGCAATGGCCCATATAACAGTGCTTGCAGCAGTTCCCCTCCCGGCCGATGGGACAGGGCCTGATAGTCTCCGCCCTCTGGAAGGCTGTGGGTACCCCTTCAGCCTCAGCTATCTCCAGCAGTTCCTGAGTGGCGGGATCAATACTCTTCTTGGAAGTCATATTTTTCCGTCCTTGCCTTTCGTGTGGGCTATCTATTCACAAACCTATTAATTATATCATTCACGGATTTTCCCTGTCAAACGAAACAGCGCTTGACACAGGGGACGGTGCGGGGTATATTCAGCAGTGTTCGTCCGTATGTTGAGCCGGCATTCTCCCGGCCCGGACGGTTGCCCACCTCGTGCCAAGTGTTATAATATTTAAGCGTATCCTGGACCAATGAGGCAGACAGATGTCCTCTATCCACCCCATCCAATGGGCCGACGGCAGCATAAGGATCATCGATCAGACCAGGCTCCCCGAGGACCTGGTCTATATTGAGCTTAAAAGCCATCAGGAGGTGGTGCGAGCCATCCGGGACATGCAGGTCCGGGGGGCCCCGGCCCTGGGCATCATCGCCGCCCTGGGGGTGGCCCTGGGGGCCCAGAAGATCGAGGCCGCCGACCAGGAAGGGTTCCTGGAGGTCCTGACCCCGATCATCCGGGACATCGCCTCCACCCGACCCACGGCCGTCAACCTCTTTCGGGCCCTGGACCGGATGGAAGCCGTCGCCCGAAAGGGGAGGGACGTGCCCCGGATCAAGAAGGCCCTGCTGGCCGAGGCCCGGCTCATCGAGCGGGAGGACGCGGAGGCCAACCGGCGCCTGGGGGGCCTGGGGGCGGAGCTGATCCCCACCGGGGCCACCATCCTTACCCACTGCAATGCCGGCGCCCTGGCCACAGGGAGCTACGGGACCGCACTGGGGGTGGTCCGGGCCGCCCGGGAGCAGGGCAAGGACCCCCGGGTCTTCGCCACCGAGACCCGCCCCCTCCTGCAGGGGAGCCGCCTTACTGTATGGGAGTTGCTCCAGGAATCTATCCCCACCACCCTCATCACCGACAGCATGGCGGGCCACTTTCTGAAGCAGGGGAGGATAGATGCGGTGGTGGTGGGCGCCGATAGGATAGCCGCCAACGGGGACGTGGCCAACAAAATCGGCACCTACACCCTGGCCGTCCTGGCCATGGAGAACGGCGTGCCCTTCTATGTGGCGGCGCCTGTCAGCAGCATCGATATCAGCCTCGGGACGGGAGATGAGATCCCCATTGAGGAGCGGGACCCCAGCGAGGTCAGCCACTTCCGGGGGGTGCCCGTCGCCCCCCAGGGGACCAATGTAGCCAACCCCGCCTTCGATGTCACCCCCCACCGCTACGTAACGGCCATCATCACCGAAAAGGGCGTGTTCCAGGAGCCCTTTGAGATGAGGCTGAAAAAACTACTCAAGAACTAAGGAGTGGGTATGACTCGAGCTAGGATCGGCGTTATCGGCGGCAGCGGCCTCTACCGGATGGAGGGCCTGGAGGACATGGAGGAGGTAAGCATAGATACCCCCTTCGGCGAGCCCAGCGGTATCATTACCCTGGGCCTCCTGGAGGGGGAGCGGCTGGCCTTCCTCCCCCGGCACGGGCGGGAGCACCAGATCAGCCCCACCTACGTACCCGTCCAGGCCAACATCTACGCTCTAAAGTCCCTGGGGGTCGAACAGATCGTGTCCGTCTCGGCCGTGGGCAGTCTCAAGGAGGAGATAAAGCCCATGGACATGGTCATCCCCGACCAGATCATCGACCGCACCAAGAGCCGGGTGAACTCCTTCTTTGGAGAGAGGATCGCGGTCCACACCGCCTTCGCCGACCCCTTCTGCTCCGTCCTCAACGAAATCCTGCATGGGGCGGCCAAGGAGGTAGGGGCCACGGTGCACCAGGGGGGCACCTATGTGGCTATAGAGGGGCCCCTTTTCTCCACCCGGGCCGAGTCCAACCTCTACCGGAGCTGGGGGACCGATATCATCGGCATGACCGCCGTCCCCGAAGCCAAGCTGGCCCGGGAGGCGGAGATCTGCTACTCCACCCTGGCCTGCGTCACCGATTACGATTGCTGGCATAATGACCATGAATCGGTGACCATCGACATGGTTATCGCCAATCTGCGCCAGAACGTGGATACGGCCAAGAGGATACTGAGGCTGGTGACCAAAACCATCCCTCGGGTACGGGACTGTGCCTGCGCCACGGCCCTTCAGAATGCTATCGTCACCGCTCCCGATCAGGTCTCTCCCCAGCTCAAGAAGGAGCTGGCCCTCCTTATCGGGAAATACCTGCCCTATGAAAGGAAGCAATGAGATTCGAGCCCGGATTCCTGGCTACGGCCATAGGCACCATGCCCCATACCGATCCCCAGCAGGCAAGCTCTCTGGTCCTATCCCACTTAAAGGACATCCCCGCCTGGCCCCAACTCCCCAAACTCTCCCCCCTGGAGTCCATGCAGGCCCAGTTTACCGTGAACCTGCCCGGGGCGGTGATGGAGGGGGAGAAACTCTATGTCGACCTGACCCGCGATATCGATGAGCCCCTGAGAAAGCTTCTCAGCGACTTCGAAGCCGGGGCTATAGATAGCTACGCCACAGGGCCCGGCTCCGCCGCCGGCCTCCATGCCTTCCTGAGCGCCGATGTGGGTACCCCCCGGGCGGTCAAGGGCCAGATAACCGGGCCCATAAGCTGCGGGCTGAGCATCGCCGACCAGGACCAGCGCCCTATCATCTACCACGATATCATTGCCGATGCCCTGGTCAAACACCTCAGGCTCCAGGCAGCCTGGCAGGAGGCACAGCTAAAGACCCTGTGCCCCCGGACCATCATCTTTATGGATGAGCCCCATTTGAGCACCCTGGGCTCTCCCTTTGTCTCCATCAGCCCGGAGCAGGTCACCGGCTACTTGGAGGGGGTGCTGGCGGGAATCGAGGGCATCAAGGGCATCCACTGCTGCGGCAATACCGACTGGCCCCTGGTGCTCGGGACCTCCATAGATGTCCTGAGCTTCGATGCCTTTGAGTATGCCCAGTCCCTAAGCCTCTACCCCCAGGAGGTAAAGGCCTTCCTGGAACGGGGCGGGGCCATCGCCTGGGGGATAGTCCCCAACAATGATGAGGCCCTGGCCAAAGAGACCCCGGCCAGCCTCAAGGACCGGCTGGAGGAGACTATGGCCCTGACCTCCCGCAAGGGCATCCCCTTCCGCCAGCTGGTGAGCCAGGGGCTGGTCACCCCCTCCTGCGGACTGGCCTCAATGTCCCCGGAGGCCGCCGTCCGGGCCCTGGAGTTGACGGCGGAGCTCTCCGGGATGATGAGGCAGCGATATGGCAACTAAGAGCCCCCGGTGCTGAAACGCAGGCTGGGACGCACCGGCTTCGAGGCCTCAATCCTGGGATTTGGGGGTATCGCCATCCAGCACCGCTCCCAGCCGGAGGCGGTCCAAGTCGTGCGCCGGGCCATTGAGCTGGGGGCGAACCTGATCGACACCGCCCAGTCCTATGGCGACAGCGAGGACAAGATCGGCGCCGCCATCCAGGGAAGAAGAGACGGCCTTTTCATCGCCACCAAAAGCGCCCTCCGCACCAAGAAGGAGGTGGCCGCCAGCATCGAGGAGAGCCTGCGCCGCCTGGATACGGACAGGCTGGACCTGATGCAGCTCCACAGTGTGGACAGCCATGAGGAACTGGAGGGGTGCCTGGCCCCCGGGGGACCCCTGGAGGCCGTGAAGGAGGCCCGGGCGGCGGGCAGGGTGAGCTTCATAGGCATCTCCGGCCACGAAAACGAGGTACTGGTCCGGGCCGTTAAAACCGGGCACTTCGATACGGTGATGGCCTCGTACAACCTGGGAAACACCGATGCCGAAAGGGAACTCCTCCCCCTGGCCCGGGAACTGGATGTCGGGGTACTTGTCATGAAGCCCCTGGGCGGTGGCTACCTGAGGGTCCCCCCCGAAGCCATCGAGTTCCAGGTGGCCGAGCGGGCTATCAGCAGTGCCGAGTCCGCCCTGCGCTTTGTGCTGGCCAACCCCCACATCCCCACCACCGTCTGCGGCATGGGAACTGTGGGGGAGGTGGAGGAGAACACCGCCCTGGGCGGGAAGCCGCTGGCCCTGGACCCCCGGGAGGCGGCCCAACTTAAGGAAAGGGCCGCGGCGGCGCGCTTCACTATCTGCCAGGGTTGCGGCTACTGCTTGCCTCTTTGCCCCGAAGGTATTAATATTCAAGAGGTCTTTCGTCTCTGGGTCTTCCATGACCAGTACGGGCTGGGAGAATATTCCCGGAGAAACTATCGGGAGTATCAGAGGGACATGGTGGATCGCTGCACCGAGTGCCAGGACTGCATGGAGAGGTGTCCCGCCAAGCTGGATATACCCCGGCTTCTCCGGGAGGCGGCCGCCGCCCTGGACCGGGAGCCCTAAAAGGCGAGAATGGTGAAAGTAACCCTACAAACCGCGGACGGCGTGCACAGAAGATATGACAGTCACCTGGGCGGCTTCGGGGAGAGGGAGGCCATGCCCTGCCTCCGCTGCGGGCTGTGCTGCACCCAATCTCAGCCTCAGCTCGAAGAGGAGGATGTCAGCGCCATCACCAGAGGGCTGGGCATCTCTCCCCGGGTGGCTCTGGAGAGATATATCTATAGGCACCCCCAGAGAGCCGATACCTACCTGATGCGGCGCGTAAAGGGGGCCTGCGTCTTTCTGGGAAACCCGGGCCGCCCCGCCCGCTGCGCCATCCATATCTTCAAGCCGCTGGCCTGCCGGGAGTGGACAGCGAGCCTGGCCCGGGCCGAGTGCCGGGAGGCGCTGGCCCTGCGGTGGGGCCGGCGCCGCCTGCTCAGCCCCGCGGAGATGTTTGATTCCCCGGAGGAGGCGGACCATTTTGCCTCCATTCTGGGTTTGAGTTCCAGCCAAACGATTCAGGAGGACACAGACTTAAAATGAACAAAGCCAAACGGGTAGCCTGGGTTAAACATCGCCGCCGCCGGAAAAAGCTGGAGGAGAAAAAGCAGGCTCAGAAGAGCTCCGGCGAGGCCGGCAGTGGCCGAAGCTAAGGGGTCCTGCCCGCTCACCGGGGGACCGGGAAGGGGCGGGGCCACCATCATCAGGCAGGCAATGGCCGGCTTTCAGGGCAGCGCGGCGGGTGAGGCAGCCGCCGTAGTCGTCCGCACCCCGGAGAGCGCCTGAGAACATGCCTCAAGATGCCTGGTATTCCCCAATTACAAGCGTCTTTGCCAATGGTATTACCTCCCTGAGGTACCGGGATTTCCGCTTCGTCTGGCTGGGCTCCCTCAGCGAGCACATGGGGGAGTGGATGGAGCTGGCCGGGTTCATCTGGCTGGCCCGCCAGCTCACCGACGATTTTTTCCTGGTTGCCCTGATCGGTTCGTCCCGGTTCATCGCCATGCTCTTTGTCCCCATTTTGGGGGGGGTGCTGGCCGACAGGGTGAACCGGCGCAGCCAGCTTATCGGTTCTCTCCTGTTCATGGCAGCGCTGTCCTTAACCCTGCTCTTCCTGGTATACACCGGAGTTATCGCTATCTGGCACATGTTTGCCCTGGGATTCCTGGGCGGGGTGGCCACCAGCTTCAACCACCCGGCCCGCCAGGCCATCATCCCCAACCTGGTGAAGAAGGAAGACCTGTTCAATGCCATCTCTCTAGACACCATCTCGGTAATGGGCTCCATAGTCATCGCCGCCCCCTTAGCCGGCCTGATCATACAGGCATGGGATGTTACCCCCCTCTTCGGCCTCCGGGCCGTCGGCTCCCTCCTGGCCATCGGCTGGCTCCTCTTCATCAAAACCGACCTGATGCCCCGGGGGGAGAGGCACCACCCCGTCCGGGATATCCTGGATGGCTTCGGTTACATGCGAAGGAACACGATGGTCCTGGTTCTGGTAAGTCTGTTCTTTATCCCCATGGCCGGGCAGCGGGCCTTCATGGACCTGCTGTCGGTCTTTGCCCGGGATGTGCTCCACGTAGAATCAGTGGCGTACAGCTTGCTCTTTGCCGCCTCGGGCCTGGGGGCCGTGATCAGCCTGCTGGTCCTGGCCCCCCTGGGCAACTACCGGCACAAGGGCTGGCTCCTCTTCGGCACGGGCCTGGTGACGGGCCTGGCCCAGGCAGCCTACGGCACCTCCCAGCTGTTCTGGCCCTCCATAGCCTTTGTCGTTGTCATGGGAGGGGCGCGCACCGCCTTTATGACGGTGAATACCACCATGATCCAGGCCAATATCTCCGATGACGTCCGGGGGAGGGTGATGAGCATGCGGGAGATATTCATGGGCCTGGGACCCGTTGGCGGTATCGCGGCCGGGGCCATCGCCAAGTATGCCAGCCCGGCCCTGGCCATGCAGGCCATCGGGGTATTCTTCTTTTTCGTCGTTCTCATTATGGCCATGACATTACGCAGCATAAGGAGTATGGAGTAGAACATGACAGCAGAAACCGCGTCCGACATCAAGGATATCTCCCTGGCACCTGAGGGCAAGCTCCGCATCGAGTGGGCCGCCCGGGACATGGCGGTGCTGGATATCATCCGGGAGAGGTTTGCCCGGGAGAAGCCGCTGGAGGGAGTGGCCGTCTCCGCCTGCCTTCACGTCACCACGGAGACGGCGAACCTGGCCCTGACCCTGAAGGAGGGGGGGGCCAGGGTCGTCCTCTGCGCCTCAAACCCCTTGAGCACCCAGGACGATACGGCCGCCGCCCTGGTGGGCGAATATGGCATTCCCGTATATGCCATCAACGGGGAGGACAACCAGACCTACTATAAGCACCTCCAGGCCGCCCTGGACCACCATCCCCAATTGACCATGGACGACGGCGCCGACCTGGTGACCACCCTCCACCAGGAGCGCACCGAGCTTCTCGCCGGGATCATAGCCGGGACCGAGGAAACCACCACCGGGGTCATCCGCCTCAGGAGCATGGCCCGGGCCGGCAAGCTCAAATACCCCATCATCTCCGTCAATGACGCCCAGACCAAGCACCTCTTTGACAACCGCTATGGCACCGGGCAGAGCACTCTCGACGGCATTACCCGGGCCACCAACATCCTGTGGGCGGGGAGGCGGGTGGTGGTCTGCGGGTACGGATGGTGCGGCCGGGGGGTGGCCCAGCGGGCCCGCGGCATGGGAGCCCAGGTTATAGTCACCGAGGTGGCGCCCATAACCGCCCTGGAGGCCACCATGGATGGGTTCGGGGTCATGCCCATGCTGGAGGCCGCCCGGGTGGGCGACATCTTTATCACCACTACCGGCGACATAAATGTCATCGATAAGGCCCACATGGAGGCGATGAAGGACGGGGCTATCTTAGCCAACAGCGGCCATTTCAACGTGGAGATCAACATCTCCGCCCTGGAAGCCATGGCCGCCAGCCGCACCCGGCGCCGGCCCTTCGTCGAGGAGTTCGCCATGGCCGATGGACGCCGGCTCTACCTCCTGGGGGAGGGCAGGCTCATCAATCTGGCGGCTGCCGAGGGTCATCCCGCCAGCGTCATGGACATGAGCTTCGCCAACCAGGCCCTGGTCGCGGAGCACCTCGTAAAACAGGCACAGAAGCCCGCCCCCGGGGTCTATCCGGTGCCCCTGGACATCGATGAAGAGGTGGGAAGATTGAAACTTCTCTCCCTGGGCGTTAAAATAGACAGGTTAACCGATGAGCAGCGCTCATACCTGGAGGCCTGGGAAATGGGCACCTAGAGAGGAGAAGCCGTGTACTCCAGTTTTCGAGATTCCGCATCTTACCTTTTCACGTCGGAGTCTGTCACCGAGGGCCATCCCGACAAGCTATGCGACCAGATATCCGATGGCGTCCTGGACGCCATTTTGGCCAATGACCCCCAGGGCCGGGTGGCCTGTGAGGCGGTGGTTTCCACCGGGCTGGTCATTGTGGTCGGGGAGATCACTACCAATTGCTATATCGACATTCCGGAAATCGTCAGAGGGGTGATTCGGGGCGCCGGCTATGACAGACCGGAATACGGCTTCGATGCCGACAGTTGCGGGGTTATGGTCTCCATCAAGGAGCAGTCCCACGATATCGACGCGGGGGTCAGCAAGTCCCTGGAGGTCAGGGAGGCCAAGTCCCTGGAGAACGATCTGGACAAGGTGGGCGCGGGAGACCAGGGGATGATGGTGGGCTATGCCTGCCGGGAAACCCCTGAGTTCATGCCGCTGCCCATATCCCTGGCCCAGCGCCTGTGCCGGCGCCTGGCCCAGGTGAGGAAAGATGATACCCTACCCTACCTTCGCCCCGATGGAAAGTCCCAGGTAACGGTGGAATACTCCCATGGACAGCCGAAGAGGGTGACCAGCGTGGTGATAGCCGCCCAACACGATAGTGAGGTCAGCCACCACACCATCCAGCGCGACATCATCGATCACGTCATCAAGAATATCGTCCCGGCCTCGTTGATGGACGAGGATACGAAGATTTATGTCAACACCACCGGCCGCTTCGTGGTGGGGGGGCCGGTGGCCGACGCCGGGCTCACCGGACGCAAGCTCCTGGTAGATACCTACGGCGGGGCCGCCCGCATAGGGGGCGGCTGCTTCTCGGGCAAGGACCCCACCAAGGTGGACCGTTCCGGGGCCTATATGGCCCGCTACGTGGCCAAGAACCTGGTGGCCGCGGGGCTGGCCGATTGTCTGGAGCTCCAGGTCTCCTATGCCATTGGCGTGTCCCACCCCATGTCCATCTCCCTGGAGAGCTTCGGCACCGGTAAGGTAGATGACGAGGTCATGCGCAAACTCGTGGACGAGCACTTCGACCTCCGCCCCGGGGCGATCATCCGCGATCTGAACCTGCGCCGCCCGCTGTACCAGCCTACGGCTGCCTACGGCCATTTCGGCAGGAACGACCTGGACCTGCCCTGGGAGCAGACCGATAAGGCGGATATCCTCCGCAAGGAGGCCGGACTGGCGCCATGAAGGCCGTCATCCTGGTGGGGGGAGAGGGGACCCGGCTGCGCCCACTGACGTGTCGCACCCCCAAGGCCATGGTGCCCATCCTGAACAGGCCCTTCCTGGAGCACGTCTTTGATTACCTGGGGGGCTACGGAGTCGACCACGTTATCCTGGCCCTGGGCTACCTCCCCGGACCCATTAGCAGCTACTTCGGTGATAGTGAGCGCGGGGGCATGAAAATAACCTACATGGTGGAGGATTCCCCCCTGGGGACCGCCGGGGCCGTCAAGAATGCCGCTTCCCATCTGGATGATACCTTCTTCGTCCTCAACGGGGATGTGTTCACCGACTTCGACCTGGGCGACATGCTGGCCTTTCACCGGGAGCGGCATGCCTGGGGCACCATCTCCCTGACCCCGGTGGAGGACCCCTCCGCCTTCGGAGTGGTGGAAACCGACGGGCAGGGAAGGGTCGGCAAGTTTGTGGAAAAGCCCGCCCGGGGTGAGGCCAGCACCAATATGATCAATGCCGGCATCTACATCCTGGAGCCCCGGGTCCTGGAACGGGTACCCGCCCGGAGCTTTTTCATGTTCGAGCGGGACCTTTTTCCCCTCCTCCTCGGGGAGGGCGCACCGATCTACGGGCACGCCGCTCACGGCTACTGGATAGACATGGGCACCCCGGAGAAGTACCTGAGGCTGAACCACGACCTGCTCCGGGCGGGACCGCCCGGGAGCCCGGGGGAGGGAAGCAGCATCCACGCCACCGCCCACCTCTCCCCACCCGTCCTGGTGGGCCCCGGATGCGACCTGGGCCCCCGGGTGAGGATAGCCGGCCCCGCGGTTTTGGGCCCGGGGTGCCGGGTGGGGCCGGATTCGGACATCGACAGGGCCGTGCTCTGGGCTGGGGTCCGGGTGGGGGCCGGGTCCACCCTGGGGAGCTGTACCCTGGCCGCGGGCAGCCTCATCGGCGATCGCTGCTCGGTGGGGGACGGCTGCGTCGTGGGAGAGGGGGCAACGGTCGCCGATGACAGCCAGCTGGGTGGGGGCACCATGGTCTGGCCGGAGGAACACCTGGAGGCCCCTTTCCGGGAAAAGTCATGAGCGCCCAGATAAAATTTGGCACCGACGGTTGGCGGGGCATCATCGCCGAGGACTTCACCTTTGACAACGTCCGGGCCTGCGCTCAGGCCGTGGCCGGCTACCTCATAGACAGCAACCTCGGCGGCCGGGGGCTGGTGGTGGGCTTTGACACACGATTCGCCTCAGAGGATTTCGCCGCCGCCGCCGCCGAGGTCGTGGCCGGCAACGGCATTAAGACCTTCCTCTGCTCTCAGGCCACGCCCACCCCGGTGGTGAGCTATGGGGTTGTGTCCGGGGGCAGGAGCGGAGCCATCATCATCACCGCCAGCCACAACCCCGCCCAGTGGAACGGATTTAAATTCAAGTCTGAGATGGGGTCCAGCGCCTCGTCCGAGGTCACCCTGGAGCTGGAGAGGCGCATCGCCGAGGTCCAGGCCGGGGGCGGAATCAAACACCTTCCCCTGGACCAGGCCCTGAACCAGGGTCTGGTGGAAACGGCGGACCTGGCCCCCCCCTACCTGGACCACATCGCTCAGCTCATGGATGTGGAACGGATCAGGCGGGCCGGGCTCAGGGTAACCATCGATTCCATGTACGGGGCAGGGGCGGGCTACATCGATCGCATCCTGGGCGGGGGACAGACCCGGATAAACGAGATTCACGGGGAGCGAAATCCCCTCTTCCCCGGCCTCCAGCCCGAACCCATACCCCCCAACCTGGCCCAGCTATCGGACACCGTCCGGGAGACCGGAAGCGATGTGGGGCTGGCCACCGATGGCGATGCCGACCGGCTGGGCGCGGTGGACGAGAAGGGCGGCTTTATGAGTACCCTCCACATCTACGCCCTGCTAGCCCTCTACCTGCTGGAGGTCCGGGGGGAGCGGGGCCCCTGGTGAAGACCATCACCGGCAGCACGATGCTCGACCGCCTGGGGGAGATCTTTTCCATCCCGGTCCTCGAAACACCCATCGGCTTTAAATATGTGGCCCCCATGATGATGAGCGAGAACGCCCTGATGGGCGGCGAGGAGAGTGGGGGTTACGGCTTCAGGAACCACGTCCTGGAACGTGACGGCATCCTGGCTGCGCTCTACCTTCTCGACCTTATGGTGGGCCTGGCCAAGAAGCCCTCGGAGCTCGTGGAGTATCTCTTCAGCAAAGTAGGACCCCATTACTACGACCGCCTGGATGTGAAAATCCCCCTGGAGCAGCACCGGGAGATCACTGCCCGTATCGGCCGCGATATCCCGGACCGCCTGGCGGGCACCCCGGTGGCCAGGCTCGACACCAAAGACGGTTTTCGCTTCATCCTGAAGGACGGCTCATGGCTCCTTATCCGCTTCTCCGGCACGGAGCCCCTGGTCCGCGTCTATGCCGAGAGCCATGGCCCGGAGCAGGTAAAAGAGCTTCTGGAAGCGGGCAGAAAGCTGGCAGGACTCTAGGCCGTGAATGACCTGGATAACCCGAAGCTATATCAAGACCTCGACCCCCAGGCCATGGGCTCCCACCTGAGGGGGCTGCCCCAACAGTGCCGGGAGGCCTGGCGGCAGGGCACGGGGTTCGATCTGCCCCCCCACTTCCAGGGGGTGGAGGCGGTGGTGGTGGTGGGCATGGGAGGCTCGGCCATCGGGGGTGACCTCCTGGCCGGCCTCGCCGCCCTGGAGGGGGTGAGCGTTTCCACACACCGGGACTACGGCCTGCCCCCCGGGGTAAACGAAAATACCCTGCTCATCTTCTCCAGCTACTCGGGAGAGACCGAGGAGACCCTCTACGCCTTCCGGGAGTCCCTGAACACACCGGCCAGGAAGCTGGCCATCACCTCCGGAGGCAAGCTGGGGTCCCTGGCCCGGGAGCAGGGCATCCCCGTATTGCCCTTAGGCTACCGCGGCCCGCCCCGGGCCGCCCTGGGAAACAGTTTTATCCCCCTGTTGGCCGTCCTTCATAACCTGCGCTTACTGACGGATAAGGCGGATGACGTGGAGGAGATGGCGGGGCTGCTGAGCGCGCAGGGGGAGAGATTGTGGCCCGAAGTTCCCCTGGCCTCAAACCCGGCCAAGAAGCTGGCTGCCCGGCTTCAGGACCGGGCGGTCATCATCTACGGCGGCGGAATCCTATCGGCCGTGGCCCGGCGGTGGAAAACCCAGATCAACGAAAACTCCAAGGCCTGGGCCTTCTTCGAGCTTTTCCCCGAGCTTGACCATAATTCCATAACAGGATATGATTTACCCCGGCAGCTGGCCTCCAACCTTTTTGTGGTTCTGCTCCATTCCCCCCTCCTCCACCCCCGGACCCTGCTCCGATACCGGGCCACCGGGGACATCCTTTCCCAGAGGGGCGTGGCCCATGAGACCGTGGCTGCCGAGGGCATCGGGCCCCTCAGCCAGGCGATGAGCCTGGTTTATTTCGGGGACTGGACCAGCTATTACCTGGCCCTGCTTCATGGCAGGGACCCGACACCGGTAGAGGCCATAGACCAGATAAAAGGGCAGATGGCCGGGGAGCGGTGACGCAGAATGGATTTCGGTTTATCCCAGGGCGAACAGGCCTTCCGGCGGGAGGTAGCTGAGTTTCTGGACCGGGAGCTCACCCCGGACGTCCTCCGCGAGGTGGAGGAGCGGGGCCTCCCCGGACCCCTCTATTTCCGGTTCCAGCGCAAGCTGGGGGCCAGGGGATGGCTGGGCCTCACCTGGCCCCGGGAATACGGGGGCCAGGACCGCTCCCCCATGGACAGGTTCATCTTCATCGAGCAACTGGCCCTGCGAGGGGTGGAATTCCGAAACCTGGCCGAGTCCATTGTGGGGCCCACCCTGATACTCTACGGGACCGAGGAGCAAAAGAAGGAGTTCCTGCCCCGCATCGCCAGCGGAGAGCTGGTCTTCTGCCTCCTCTACTCCGAGCCCCACGCCGGATCAGACCTGGCCTCGCTGGAGATACGGGCCCAGGACGGGGGCGACCATTACGTCCTCAACGGACAGAAGCTTTTCTCCTCCGAGGCCGACCTGGCCGACTACGGCTGGATCGCCGCCAGGACCGACCCCAAGGCCCCCAAGCACCGCGGGATCAGCGTCCTTATTACCGAGATGAGCGCCCCGGGCATCACGGTGCGCCCCCTGATAAGTATGGCCGGTGACCGGCGTTTCAACGAGGTCTACTTCGATAATACCCGCGTGAGCAAGGACCTCCTTGTGGGAGAGGAGAACCGGGGCTGGTACTACCTGGCGGTGGCCCTGGACTTCGAGCGGGCCACCGCCGGCGCCGCCGCCTTTGTGGGCACCATACAGCGCACCCTCCGGGAGCTCGCCGATTGTGCCGGGGACACCGGCTACGGGGTCAAGAGCCTGGCCCGGAGCCGGCTCATCCGCGACGAGCTGGCCCAGCGGGCCGTTGAGCTGGAGGTCATGCGCACCCTCTCCTACCGGGTCCTGTGGCTCCTGGGCCAGGGACAGGTCCCCAACTATCAGGCCGCAGCCATCAAGCTCTTCGGCAGCGAACTGGCCCAGAGGGTGGTCCAGACGGCCTCCACCATCCTGGGCCTCTACGGGCAGCTGGGACCGGGCTCTCCCCAAACCCCCCTGGAGGGGACGATAGCCCGCTTCTGTCTGCGCTCGGTATCCGATACCATCCGGGGGGGTACTTCGGAGATCCAGAGGAATATCATCGCCCAGCGGGGGCTGGGGATGCCCACGGAATAACCCTCCGCCTCAGGACCCCTTGCCCTCGGCCTCGAGCTTCCCGGTTATGTCCTTCCTCAGGCTCTCTTTATCCGTCTTGTCCATGGCGGTTACCGGAAACGTATCCAGCACCTCCACCCGCTCCGGGAGCACCATCACCGAGGCCCCCTCGGCCTTCAGGAAGGAATCTATCTCCTCAAAGCTCAGGCTTTCCCCAGGCATGGGCTGGACGTAGGCGCACACCCGCTCCCCCAGCCGGGCATCCGGCATGCCCACCACCGCCGCCCGCATCACCTTGGGGTGGCGAATGATCATCTCCTCCACCTCCACGGCGCTTACCTTCTCACCGCCCCGGTTGATGATATCCTTCTTCCTCCCGGTGATGATGATGTGGCCCTGGGGGTCGAACTTGGCCATGTCCCCGGACCGGAAAAAGCCGTCCCGGGTGAAGACCTGCTTGTTTTCCTCGTCGGACTTGTAGTATCCCGAAAAGATGCAGGGCCCCAGGGTGGCCAGCTCCCCTATCTCTCCCTGGGGGAGCTCGTTGCCATCGTCGTCCACCACCCGGTACTTGTCGTGGGGGCAGAAGGGTTTACCCACGGTATAGGCGATCACATCCAGGGGATCATCGGCCCGGGTGCCCACCCCCGCCCCCTCGGTCTGGCCGTAGCAATTGAAGAATTTGAAGCTTAGCTGCTCGGTTACCGCCTTGACCAGCTCCGAGGGGCAATGGGCGCCGCCGGAAACCACCGTCTTTAAGGAGGAGATATCGTACTTGTCCCGATCGGGCGCGTAGAGGACGTCGGTCAGCAGGGCCGGGACCAGAAAGGTGAAGGTGGCCCTTTCCCTCTCCACAGCTTCCAGGATGTCATTGATCCTGGTGGAGGGGGAGAGGACTATCTTCGTGCCCAAAAGGACCATGGAGCCCACAGTCGCCAGCTGCGGGGCATCGTGGTTGATGGGGGCAAACAGCAGGTCCACATCCTCGGGGCCCTTGCCGAAGGCCTGGCAGAAATAATGTGCCTTGGTCAGGTGGGCATTGGCTGTTCTGGGTACCAGCTTGGGGAGGCCGGTGGTCCCCCCGGTGGGGGCCAGATGGATAACGTCATCGGGGGAGGGCCGGAACCGCCGCAGATACTCGCCCGAACCCTCGTCCACCCGGGCCTCCGCCATCAACTTGGACAGGGATAGGGTGCCCTCAGGGGCCTCATCCCGGG
>JAZFUS010000325.1:0-2970 GCA_036447315.1 Dehalococcoidia bacterium | reverse complement strand
ACCGCCGCTGTGGCTGGCCGTGTTGCCGTCGACGGTGCTGCCGCCGATCAAGCTACTGGTTAGCGTCAGCATGCCGTCGCCGGTGTTCCAGATGCCACCACCATCGCCTCTTTCGGCCGAGTTGCCGCTGACGGTGCTATTGATAAGGGTCACCGTGCCGCCGGCATTGTAGATGCCGCCGCCGATGTCGGCGGAGTTGCCGCTGACGGTGCTGCCGTTTAGCGTCAGCGTGCCGGAGTTGTATATGCCGCCCCCCCCGTTAAGCGGCCGCTAGGGGAGTTGTCGCTGACCGCGCTGTCGGTTAGCGTCAGCTCGCCTGTGTTGTAGATGCCGCCGCCTCTATTGGCGTTCCCCCTCGTGATGGTGAGCCCCGAGATGGATACGGTTGCGTCGCTGCTGACGCTGAAGATGCGGCTGCTGCCGTTGCCTTCGATGGACAGCGACCCCGCGCCGGGTCCGGCGATGGTCAGGTCCTTGTCGATTAACAGCGCACCGCTGGTGAGTATCGTGCCGGTGACGGCGCCGCTGAAATCGATGGTGTTGCCGGGAGAGGCGGCGTTGATCGCCTGCCGCAGGGAGCCGTCGCCGGAGTCGTCGGTGTTGGTGACGGTGATGGTCGCCGCGCGTACCGGCGCGATGGGAGCCATCACCGCAAACGCCACCAGCGCCGCCAGCAGCGTGAGCATAAATGGCCTGTAGAGGACGGCAGGTAGAATGGACCGCATAATTATCTCCAAATCTTTGTCTTTCCCGGCTTCATCTTGCACCAAACAAGGTCTTTTAGCTGCTTGTTATCCAGGCTATACGAGAATGGATTATATCCCCAAGCCACCCAAACTGTCAAGACTCCTCCGGAGCGGCACCGGGCATGCCGGGGTCACGTTTGTCGAAACAAATCGGGGTCGGGATGCCCCACCGCGATTTGAGACGGGAAATCAGGTCAGGGCCTTTCTGACCGATTGACAGGGGCCCCGGCCGGAGGCTAAAATGGGGCCCGTCGGGGAGCCTGCGGCTACCCCGGATTTCTTAAAAACCGCTGGTGTGGGGCGGCGGGCGAAATGACCACCGAGGAGGGAATGGCCTATGCCTGTGGAACAGTTCGATGGCAACCTGGAGCGATTGACCCACCCCCTCCATCATGACGTGATACCCAAGGTCGACCCCATTACCTTTGAGATCATAATGAACCGCCTTCAGTCCACCTGCATGGAGATGGGGGCCACGGTGCACCAGGCGGCCCACAACCCCATCTTCGCCGAGACCAAGGACTTTTCCTGCGCCCTCTTCGATCACGAGGGCCACATGATCGCCATGGGGGAGTTTCTGCCCGGCCACCAGGGCGGCATGCAGAACACCCTGGATGGGGTGATCCGGGAGATCGGCCTGGAGGGCTTCGGCGAGGGCGATATCATCATGACCAATGACGCCCTCTTTGGCGGCTCGCACCCCCCGGATATCAACCTGTTCCACCCCATATTCTATAAAGGAGAATTCCTGGGCATAGCCGGTGTCCTGGTCCACCACATCGATATGGGGGGCATGGCCCCCTCCAGCTATTGCCCCGAGGCTACGGAGATATATCAGGAGGGGATCCGGTTCCCGCCCACCACCAGGCTCTACCAGGCGGGAGAGCTCCGCCAGGACATACTAAATATCTGGCTCACCAATATCCGGGCCCCCGATGTGGAGGTGGGAGACCTGATGGCCCAGGTCTCGGGGTGTTATGCGGGGACCAAGAGGGTCGGCGAGATAGCGGAGAAGTACGGGGCCGGGGTGCTCAAGGACACCTTTATCGCCATTCAGCACTACTCGGCGAATATTATGCGGGAGGTGGTCAGGGCCATGCCCGACGGGGTCTATGAGGGCCAGGACTACCTGGATGGCGACGGCGTGGATGACACCGATTACCTGGTCAAGTGCACCATGACGGTGAAGGGCGACCGGGTGGTTATCGACCTGTCGGGTTCGGACGGGCAGGCCAAGGGCTTTGTCAATGCCCACTGGGGGGTGACCTCGGCCAATTGCTATTCCACGGCCATGACCTTCGCTCCCGCCGATATGCCCAGGAACTACGGGGCCACGGTGCCCTTCGAGATAGTGACCAAGGTGGGTACTGTGGTCAACGCCCTGCGCACCGCCTCCATCGGGGGCTCCACTACCGAATCGGGTTATGCCGTTTACAACGCGGTCTTTTCCTGTCTCTCGCAGGCCTTCCCGGACCTGGGCACCGGGGCCTGGGGGGGTGCGGCCGGGGTGCTTCTCATCTGGGGCGACGATCCCCGGGACGGGAGGTATTATGCCACCCTGCTGGTGAGCGCCATCGGCTCCGGCGGAGGGGCACGGGTCGACCAGGACGGCTGGCCGGTGGCCAGCCTCAAGGTGTCCAACCTGACCATACCCAATATCGAGATCGAGGAGATAGCCTGGCCGGTCAGGTACATCTACCGGAGGCTTCAGGACCCCGGGGAGGGGGACTGGGGGCAGGGCAAGTTCCGGGGCGGCCTGGGCCTGGAGTTCGAGGTGGTGCCCGTGGACACCGAATTGAAGTTCACCTATCTGGGCAACAAGTTCCGTCACGCCCCCGAGGGCATATATGGGGCCCGGAACGGAAGCCTGGCTCGCCTGGAGATCCGGGACCGGGCCACGGGGCGGGTCAAGAAGGTGATGCCCTCAAAAATAATGGCCCATAGCCTGGCCCGGGATGAGACCATCTATACCTGCGTGGCGGGAGGGGGTGGCTATGGCCCGCCCCTGGAGAGGGAACCGGAGATGGTGCTGGAGGATATCCGGGACGGGTATACCACCCTTGGGGAGGCCAGGGAGGTCTATGGGGTGGTGTTGGATGCCGGGGCGGAGAGCGTGGACCGGGAGGCCACCCGGGAGCTGCGGCGCAGCCTGGCGGCGGGGTAGGGGGCGTTTATCATTCCAGCGGCAATATCTGAAGCCCCAGGCTCTCCATGAAGGACTCTA
>JAZFUS010000324.1:0-2128 GCA_036447315.1 Dehalococcoidia bacterium | reverse complement strand
CGCTGGCTGTCATTGAAATAGGCGGGCACGGTGATAACCGCCTCGGTGACCGTGTCGCCGAGATAGGCCTCGGCATCGGCCTTAAGCTTTTGCAGGATCATGGCCGAGACCTCCGGGGGGCTATACTTCTTGTCCCCCATGACCACCTGGACATCGCCATTGGAGGCCGCGCTCATTTTGAAGCCCACCAGCTTCTGGTCGGCCTGGACGATGGGGTCCTTGAACTTGCGACCCATGAACCTTTTGATGCTGTAGACGGTATTCTCCGGATTGGTGATAGCCTGGCGCTTGGCCGTCTGGCCCACCAGCCTTTCACCGGACTTGCTGATAGCCGCGACCGAAGGTGTAGTCCTACCCCCCTCGGCGTTGGGGATGACCGTAGGCTCCCCGGCCTCCATCACAGCGACAACGCTGAAAGTTGTTCCCAAATCGATACCTACTGCTCTGGCCATGCTTACTTCCCCCTATTTGGATCGCTCAGAATTTTCCTGTTTATTTTCCGGGGCGATGCCCTGCCCCACCACGACCATGGAGGGGCGTATCACCCGGTCCTGGAGCTTGTAGCCCTTCTGGACCTCCTCCAGGACCATGCCCTCCTCGCCCTCGCGGTGAAGGACTGCCTCGTGGAGATTGGGATCGAAGCTCTCGCCCACTGCCTTGATATCGGAGATTCCCTGGGCCTGGAGGACGGCCTCCAGTTTGCGGTAGATGAGCCGGATACCCTCCACCCAGGTAAGGCCGGCCAGGGTGGAGGAGACAGAGTTCAGGGCGCGGTCCAGGTCATCCAGCACCGGCAGCAGATTGAGGATGAGCATGGAGTTGGCGAACTGCGTCATCTCCCCTTTTTCCTGATCGCTGCGGCGCTTCAGGTTGAGGTAGTCGGCCTGGGCCCGCTGACACTGGGCAAGGTATGATTCGGCCCGGGCCCGCTCCTCACCGAGGACTTTCTTCAGGGATTCTACATCGTCGGGGACTGCCTCCTGTTCAGAGGCCAGGCCCTTCTCTTCATCTACCATATCAACTCCTCGTGGCCGGCGGCTAATTACTGTGGGGAGGCACTTTGCTCTCAGGCGATGTCTCTCCGTGGAGCTGGCTCAGGAGATGGCTCATCACCGAGGACAGATAGCGCACCTGAGATATGTTTCGGCCGTATTGCATCCGGGTGGGTCCTATGATCCCTATGATGCCTCCGGCCACTCCCGGGACGCCGTAGTGGGTGATGATCAGGCTCAGGCCGTGCAGGGACTCCTCCTTGTTCTCCTCGCCGATGATCACCTGCACCCCCTCCCCCGGGGCCGCCTGGGAGAGGGCATTCCTCAACAGCTCCCCGCCCTCGAGGAGGTCGATAACATCCAGCATCTTTTCGCTCTGGGCAAATTCGGGCTGGTTCAGCATATCCCTTATCCCCTGGAGGTAGGGCTCCACATACCGGGCCTCGTCCTCTTCCTTCATGATCTGAAGCACGGTCTGGGTAACCTGCTGCTCCCCGGCCGGGAGCTTCTTGGCTGCCCTGGCGATCTGGGGGGAGTTCAGCCCCGCAAAGGCGGTATTTATCTGTTGGGCCATCTGGCTCAACTCCTCCTGGGAGACCGCCTGGTCGAAAGCCAGGAGCTGGCGCTTCATCTTGGTCTCCTGTAGGACCAGAATGAGCAGGGCCAGGAATTCCTGAATCCTGACGAGGTCCAGGTGCCAGAGGCGAGACTGGACGGCCCGGGGGGGGGTTATCAGGGCGGCGTTTTGGGTGAGCCGGGCCAGGATGGAGGCGGTGAGCTGGGACCATTCCTCCAGCCTCTTCTCCACCTGGTGGAAGAGGTGCTGAATCAGGCGCTGCTCCGCCGCCGAAACCCCCCGGCTATCTTCCAGGGTGTCCACATAGTACCGATACCCGCGGTCCGAGGGAATCCCCCCCGAGGAGATGTGGCGCCGGGTAATCAGGCCCTCCTCCTCCAGGTGGGCCATCTCAGTGCGCACCGTGGCCGGGCTGAGCCCCAGCCCGGACTGGTGCGCAATAAAATCCGACGGTACCGGAGCGGCCCGGGAAATATACTCCCCGATTATGATTTTGAGAATTGCCTGTGTTCTGGTGCTCAGCATTCCAGCCCCCGGTTAGCACTCTCGGGTGCCGAGT
>JAZFUS010000323.1:0-2335 GCA_036447315.1 Dehalococcoidia bacterium | reverse complement strand
CACATTATCACCACCTCCATCGAGCACCCCGCCATACTGGGTGCGTGCAAGTTCCTGGAGAGACACGGTTTTGAGGTCACCTATCTCGACGTGGACGAGGACGGGTGGCTGGCCCCCGAGCGGCTGAGGGAGGCGATCAGGGATGATACCATCCTGGTCTCCATTATGATGGCCAACAACGAGGTCGGTACCATCCTGCCGGTCAAGGAGCTATGTGCCATCGCCCATGAAAGAGATATCCTGTTCCATACCGACGCCGTCCAGGCCGTGGGGAAGGTCAAGGTGGATGTGGACGACCTGGATGTGGACATGCTCAGCCTCTCCGGCCACAAGTTCCATGCCCCCAAGGGTGTGGGAGCCCTGTATGTGGGGAAGGGTGTCGAGCTGGAGCCGCTTATCCACGGCGGCAAACAGGAGTCCGGGCTGCGAGCGGGGACCGAAAACGTCCCGGCCATCGTGGGCCTGGGCAGGGCGGCGGAGCTGGCTCTGCTTGCCCTGCGGGACTCCGGGAGGATGGAAACCCTGCGGGACACCCTTCAGATGGGTGTCCGGGAGCTGCTGCCCAATGCCCGGTTGAACGGCCATCCGGAAAGCCGGTTGCCCAATACGCTGAACTTGACCCTGGCGGGACTGCGCGGTGAATCGCTGGTGGTAGCCCTGGACCAGCATGGTATTTCCCTGTCATCGGGGTCGGCCTGCAAATCGGGGTCTCCGGAGCCCACGCACGTCCTCATGGCCATGGGCAGGACCAAAGAGGAGGCCCACTGCTCGGTGCGGTTTTCGCTGTCTCACCAGACTACCCCGGAGGATATCGATGAGACGGTGGCGGCGCTGGCCCGGGTGCTGGAAGAAATGGAGACCACTGTGCGGTTCCTGGCCTGCAAATAAGAGGGGTCCTTCCCTCGAAGGACGCCGTCCCGGTTATGGTTTGGCCCCTCCCCGGGTCACCAGGTATTGCAGGCTGAACCACTGACGTTCGTCGGTCCATGTCCGCTCGACTGTGAATCCCGCCGCCGCCGCCAGCACCTGGAACTCTTCAAGATTGAACTTGTAGGAGCTTTCCGTCCAGATGCTTTCCCCCTTGGTAAAATGGATGGACACGCCGTCCAGCCGAACGGACTGGTCTGTCAGGCTCACCAGGTGCATCTCGATCCGGCTTTCCCGGGCGTTATAGAAAGCATAATGCTCAAACCGCTCCGGGCGAAAGTCGGAGTTGAGCTCACTATTGATTCGCTCCAGCAGATTGATGTTGAAGGCGGCGGTCAATCCCTCCCTGTCGTTGTAGGCGCTGTGCAGCACGCTGGGGTCTTTCTTGAGGTCCACCCCGATGAGGAGTCCGCCGCCCGGGCCGCATACCCCGGCTATATGCTCCAAAAAGTGCTTGGCCGGAAGGAGATCGAAGTTGCCAATGGTCGAGCCGGGGAAGTAGACCACCTTGCGGGCGCTGTGGAGCTTTAAGGGGGGCAGATCGACGTCACTGGTGTAGTCGGCGCAGACCGGAAGCACCTCCAGCCCCGGATATCTCGAGGCGAGCTCCTCCGCGGCACTGACCAGCTGCTCCCGGGAAATGTCTATCGGCACGTAGGCCGCCGGCTCGCGCATGTGGTCCAGGAGGATGCGTGTCTTGGAGCTGCTCCCGCTGCCGTATTCGATGAGGAGAACGCGCGGCCCCAGCAGTTCAGTGATATCGTCGATATGGGCCTCCATGATCGCTACTTCCGTGCGCGGGACGTAGTATTCATCCAGGCCGCAGATACGCTCGAACAGCTCGGAGCCCTTCTCGTCGTAAAAGTACTTGGAGGGCAGCTCTTTTTGTGATTTTTGCAGTCCCGCCAGGACCTCGGCGAGAAACCGGTCCACCCCCGGTTTGAGGTCGTGCACTTGAACCCGCTTGTTCCCCCCGGCGTCCATACTGAATCCCCCTGACTTCTATCGAACCGCCATGGCCCGCCCACCGTGCGGTTACAATTTAAACCATTTAATGGCCTATTATACCTCATGAGGAAATTTGCGCAAGGTCTGGAGATAATCGGGCCGTATGGTCGCCCGTGGTCCAGCAAATTTATTAAAAAAGTGATATACTAATTCGAGGCAGGCCGGAAAGGCCGGTCCCGATGTTGCAATTTATACGGGTGGTATGATAGTATCCGGGGGGTGGGGGAACCGTGCGAGTGGACGGGATACGGATAACCCATCGGCCGCATGGATTTGAGGAAGGCGTTGTTCTTAAGAGCCGGTAACAACCTTGCCCTTTTAATGAATGCCAAAAAGAAGAGGAGCCTCGTGGCCCTCTCGTTGTTAGCCACCAGTGTCGTCCTCGGGTTTATGTCCTTTC
>JAZFUS010000322.1:0-3617 GCA_036447315.1 Dehalococcoidia bacterium | reverse complement strand
CCCCGGCGGCAAGCTGAAGGTGGTGAGGCCCTGGGAGGTGGTGGCCGGCGAGACCACCGTCCTCACCCTGGACTTCGATGCCGACAAATTCGTGGTTATCACCGGCCGGGGCGAGGCCCAGGTCAAGCCGGTGCTCAAGCTTATGGTGGCCCACGGCGAAAAACCACTAAAGACAACGGGTGCCCCCGAAGCCGGGCCCACCGCGGAGCCAAAGGGCAAACCAACGGAGCAACCAACAGGCAAACCAACGCCCAAGCCAACGGCCACGCCAACGCCCGAACCAACACCGGAGCCAACACCGGAGCCAACGCCCCAGCCAGCGCCCACCCCCACGCCCAACACCACGAACTAAGCCGGGCTCCAGCCAACCCCCCCGTTTGCCTCGTTCCCCCCACATGGACCGGGCCCCATCGACCCACCCTCCCGCTTGACATGGCAGGGGTGCCGGACCATAATCGAGCCAGTGTTTTCGAGCCAAGCCACGTTCCTTCAGGTGCCCGCTCGCCGGCGGCGCCGAGGGAGGAAAGGAGAAGGATTTTATGAAGATTCTAGGGGTTTCGTGCAGCCCGCGTAAGGGAGGGAATACCGAGATCCTGATGCGGGAAGCCATGGCCGGGGTGGAGGAGTCGGGGGCGGAGGCAGAGCTGATAACGATTCATGACAAGGACCTCAAACCCTGCGACGGCTGCCGCACCTGCCGCAACGACGCCGTATGCCACATCCAGGATGACATGCAGGAGATCTACACCAAGATGATGGAGGCGGATGGGATACTCTTCGGCACCCCCGTCTATTTCTGGAGCGTTACCGCCCAGGCCAAGATCGTGATCGACCGGCTGAACGGACTTTATGGCCTGGGCAAGCTGAGCAACAAGATCGGCGGCGCCATCGCGGTGGCCGGGAGCCAGGGCTTCACCGAGGTCCGCAATCTCTACTATGCCTTCTTCGCCACCAACCACATGTTCATAGCCGATTTTGTCACCGGCTATGCCCGGGAAAAGGGCCAGGTCAAGCGGGATAAATTTGCCATGAAGGCCTCCTGGGAGTTGGGGCTGAAGATGGCCGCCATGGCCGTGGAGCGGCCCAGGTATCCCGAGGGCTACGACATACCCCTGCGCAACCTCGTTCAGGAGAAGTATGGCATCGCCTCCAGCCCCATCGATGGGCGTTTCGAGGCGCCGTAGAAGTCAATTCTTTCGCAGGGATTGTGCCCGCCATGCTGAAAGGCCGAGGGGGAGATGTTTGATCATCAAGCATCTATCCCTGACTAATTTTCGAAACTATGCCTCCCTGGAGCTGGAGTTGCCCCCCCGGGTGGTGATCGTCCGGGGAGATAATGCTCAGGGCAAGAGCAACCTCCTGGAGGCCATTTACCTGCTGTCCACCTCCAGGTCACCCCACACCACCACGGACAGAGAGCTTATCCACTGGGGGGAGGAGGGGCAGGATATCTGGGGGGCCCGCCTCGTGACGGAGGTAAAAAGGGCCAGGGACGAGGTGCGGCTGGAGATAGCCCTCCAGCAGGAAACGCAGCTGCTCCCCTCCCCGAGGGGCTCGGGCGCCAGGAAGCGTATCCGGATCAATGGAGTAGCCCGGCGTGCCTCCGACCTGGTGGGGCAGGTCAAGGTGGTCATGTTCAGCCCCCAGGACATCGATGTGGTGAGCGGGGCCCCCAACCTCCGCCGCCGCTATCTGGATATCACCAACTCTCAGCTGGACCGGGCCTACCTGCGCAGCCTGCAACACCTCCAGAAGGTGCTCCTGCAACGAAACCGCCTCCTCCGCCTCATTCAAGATGGCCGGGCCCGGCCCCAGGAGCTTCACTTCTGGGACGGCGAGATGGTGGAGCACGGTTGCCGCATCATGGCCCACCGCCACCAGCTGGTGGCGCGGCTCAGCGAAATGGCCCGGGACATCCACCACGGTCTCACCCAGGGGACGGAAAACCTGGAAATCCACTATCTGCCGAATCTGGGCGAGGCATTCACCCCGGACCGGCCCGAGGCCGTGGCCGGGGCCTTCCACGAGGCCCTGGAGAGGGAGCAAAGAAGGGAGATAGCCGCGGGGATGACCCTGGTGGGGCCCCACCGGGACGATGTCCGGTTCGAGGTCAACGGCGCCGATATGGGGCGCTACGGCTCCCGGGGCCAGCAGCGCAGCCTGGTCCTGGCTCTGAGGCTGGCCGAGGCCAACCTCATCAGGGACCGGTCCGGAGAGGCCCCCGTCCTGCTCCTGGACGATTTTCTCTCCGAGCTGGACCGGGAGCGCCGCCGCCACCTCCTGAAAGCTATAGCCCTGTACGAACAGGTGATTATCACCGCCACCGACCTGGAACCCTTCGAACCCTCTTTCCTGTCCCCGGCCACCAAACTGGAGGTGAGTCGGGGGGTTATCCGGGAACTTCGGGATTCCAACCCATAATCAAGTGGCCTCCAGCTTCCCATTTTGGGGCTGGCTGGAGTATAATTGGGGACGAGGTGACAAAGAGATGAAGATAGTTTTCGTTACGGCTGTTCCCGGTCAGGGCAAAGCCGGCGACATAAAGGACGTGGCCAACGGCTATGCCAGGAATTACCTCCTGCCCAAGGGGCTGGCCCTCCCGGCCACCTCGGCGGCCATGACCCTGGCGGAGTCCCGGCGGAAGAAAGAGGCCGTGCAGGAGGCGCGCGAACGGAAGGCGATGGAGGGGGTAGCCGAGAAGCTGGAGGGGATGACCATCACCATGAGCGCCCGGGCGGGGGAACAGGAACGCCTCTATGGCTCCATAACCAGCGCCCAGATCGCCGAGGAGATCGGCCGTCAGGGAGTGGAGATCGACAAACGGCGGATCGACATGGACGAGCCCATCCACCAGCTCGGAGAATATGAGATTGCCGTCAAACTGGGTGGCGACCTGGCTCCCAAGATAAAGGTAATAGTCCAAGAAAACGACTGAAAATGGAAGCGGAAAGGCTGCCCCCCCATGATATAGATGCCGAGGAGAATGTCATCGGCTCTCTCCTCATCGACGGCGAAGCGATACACCAGATATCCAGCTTCCTCAAGCCCGAGGACTTCTACCGGGAAAAGAACCAGTGGTGTTACCAGTCCTGCCTGGCCCTCTACGAGAGTGGCACCGCCATCGACCAGATCACCATAGCCCAGGACCTGGCCCGCCAGCAGAGGCTGGAGGCCCTGGGCGGGGCCGCCTATCTCAGCCACCTGGTGAGCATGGTCCCCACCTCCCTGCACGTAGACCACTATGCCCAGATCGTCTACCGGCTGTCCATGATGCGCAAGCTCATCGTCGCCGCCGGGCAGGTTGCCGCCATCGGCTATGAGGCGGACCCCGATGTGGATGGGTCCCTGGGTCGCGCCGAGGATGTTCTCTTCCGCCTGCGCCACACCCAGAGCCCCCGGGACTTTATCCACATAAAGCAGGTGCTGGACCAATATTTCGCCGAGGGAGCCCTGGCCCCCCAGCTATCTCCCGAGGAGGCGGAACGCCCCCAAACGATATTCACCGGCTTTGCCGCCGTGGATGATTTCCTGGGAGGGCTGCAGCGGGCGGATATGTTCATCCTGGCCGCCCGCCCCAGCCTGGGCAAGACCAGCCTGGCCCTGAGCATCGCCCACAA
>JAZFUS010000321.1:0-2561 GCA_036447315.1 Dehalococcoidia bacterium | reverse complement strand
GGCCTCGTTCCTGAGGGCCGGAAGATAGCCCTATATCTCTCCGGTCCGTCCGGTCCGTCAAACATGCAATCAATCGGGGTTGACAGGCCGGAATAAGTTTATTATAATTGTTGAGTAGTTAAGTTTGTTAATCTACAATGTTATCATTCGCGACAATCGGGTGATTTAAAGCCGTAGGGAGGTGGCGATGTCCACGGAACCCCTCAAGATGGAAGCCCTCAAGGCCGGACTCGACCGGGAGGCCCGGAAGCTCAAGCTGGACTTCAACCAGCTCAAGAGCGGCGGCTTTATCAAGCAGACCCAGAAGGACCTGTTCACGGTGCGTCTTCGCTGCCCCGGCGGTATGCTTACGCCCGAGAAGCTGCGAGTGGCCGCCCAGATAGCCGATAAATACGGCCAGGGACAGGTGCACCTATCGGTACGCCAGTCCGTGGAAATCCCCTATGTGCACTATCAGCACTTCGACGCCGTGGGCAGGGAACTGGCCGAAGTGGACTGGTCCGTGGCCTCCTGCGGCCCCCGGGTACGCGTTCCCACCGCCTGTGGCGGTTGCCGGTATAACCCCAACGGCCTGATGGACACTCAGGCCCTGTGCGCCGAGGTCGACCGGCGGTTTTTCGGCACGCCCACCGACCACCACAAATTCAAGATGTCCTTTTCGGGGTGCCCCATCGACTGCTTCCGGACCCGGGATATGGACCTGGGTTTCCAGGGCATGGTGGAACCGGAGCTCGATACCGAGCTGTGCAACGGCTGCGGGCTCTGCGTCAAGGGCTGCGAGGATGCCGCCCTGGCCATGGACGACGGCCTGCCCATCCGTGACCTGGACCGCTGCAACTACTGCGGCGATTGCATCAAGGTGTGCCCGGTGGATGCCATGCTGCCCAAGCGCCTGGGGTGGCTGGCCCGGGCCGGGGGTAAGCATGGAAAGCACCCGCTATTCGCCTACGAAGTGGCCCAGTTCCTCGACGACGAGCAGGCCTGTTCCCTCATCGAGAAAACCCTGGAATGGTACCGCGAGAACGCCACGGGCCGGGAGCGCATCGGGGCCGCCATGGCCCGGTCGGGCCTCCAGGCCTACCTGGACCAGGTGGTGAAACCCCTGGGCTTAGATGTCATTGAGGACCCGGCGGCCCGCCACCGCTACCGGGCTGGAGGTAATTTCTATGGGTGAACCCGAGGTTCTGGACCTGCGAGGGGTGCTCTGCCCCATAAACTGGGTCAAGATCAAGCTGGCCCTGGAGGAGCTGGAGGAGGGCGCTGTCATGGAGGTCGTCCTGGATGATGGTGAGCCCATGCGCAACGTTCCCCGCAGCGCCAAGTCCGAGGGGCACCGCATCCAGCGGGTGGAGCAGCAGGAAGATGGCGCCTACCTTCTCGCCATCGCCCGGGGCCCCGATTGAGGGCGCTCTTGGGCCAAGACCTGCGTTTAAACATTATGGAAAGGGCAAAAAGTTAAAAATGGAAGAAAAAGTCGAGCATGCTAAAGACGTTATTAAGGACGCCCTCAAGAGCTATCCCAGGATAGCCGTGGCCAGCTCTTTCGGGAAGGACAGCATGGTCACGGTCCATCTGGCAAGGCAGGTTGATCCGAATATCAAGGTCTTCTCGGTCATGACGATGTACAAACCGGGAGAGACCTTCGACTATCTCAGGTCCATGAACAGGAAGATGAACCTGGGCGTCACCGTGTATTTGGTTGCCGACAGTATCCCGGAAAGTCTCCAGGATGATTCCCTGGAGGTGATACTGTTACCTACCCATGAATTCTACCAGAGGGCATCTCAGGCCAGGGCTCGTGATGGAGCGGAGATGTATTCGGTAGACCCCGATGAATGCTGCCGGCTGCTCAAGGTTGATCCCACCAAGGCGGCGGTCAGCGGCCTGGATGCCTGGATAACCGGCTTAAGAAACACCGAGGGCAGGACCAGGGTGGACTACCGGGAGGTGGAGGACAAGGGGGGTATCATAAAGATAAACCCCATCCTAACCTTCACCGAGGCCGAGATCTGGCGGTACATGTCCACCCGGGGGATTGAACCCCACCCCTGGTACGCAAAGGGTTACAGGTCTCTGGGCTGCGCCCCCTGCTCGAGTCCGGGTGGGGACCTGGAGCGTGACGGGAGATGGAAAGACACCAGCAAATGCGGCGGGGAGTGCGGCATCCATACCCAAACATTAAAGTGATCCCCCGCGCCGGCATGCCCAGTTTGGAAAGTCCCGGACAAACAGGCAGAATATAGCGATAGCGCGGGAAACCCACCCGCGCTTGAGGTTGAACAAAATGTTAACCAGTTTGGAAAGTCCCAAAAGAAGCATCGTAAAAGCCCTTTCCTGGCGGCTTATCGCCGCCGTGGTTACGGTCCTGGTGGTCTACCTGATAACCCGGAAATTATCGCTGTCCCTGGGAGCGGGCCTTCTGGACTCGGGAATAAAGCTGTTCTTCTATTACTTTCATGAGCGGATGTGGAACAGATTGGGTTTTGGTAGAAGGAAGGCCGAAATAGTTGTCCTTCCCTGTGACAACGCCGGCCAGCCGATACCGCTGCCGGAACCGGCTG
>JAZFUS010000320.1:0-2090 GCA_036447315.1 Dehalococcoidia bacterium | reverse complement strand
TCGATGGTCATGGTGAGCGGGGGCGTGAAGCAGATGCGGCTGCCCGGTGCGGTAGCCGGATTCATACAGCGGACCAGCACGCCGCCGGCCAGGGCCCGGTTCTCCACATCCGCCGATACCTCGGGGGCCATGGAGGTCCTGGCGGCCTTGTCGCTGACCAGGTTAAATCCCAGCATCAAACCCAGCCCGCTGATGTTGTCCACACAGGGCATGGGTCCGAACTCGGCATGGAGGCGGTCAAGGACGTGCTTGCCCACCCTGGCGGCATTCTCCGCTATCTCTTCCTTCCTGTAGATATCTATGCACTTGATGGAAGCGGCGGCACAGACGGGGTGACCGGCATAGGTAAAACCCAGCATATAGGTGCCCTTCACGGCCTCGAAAATATCATCACTGAAGGCCATCGCCCCAAAGGGCAGATAGGCGCTGGTGATACCCTTGGCCATGACCATCATATCCGGCCGTATCCCCCAATTCTCCATGGCAAACATCTTGCCCGTTCTCCCAAAACCGGTCATTACTTCATCGGCGATGAGCAAGACGTTATGGGTGGTACATATGTCCCTGACCCGGGGCCAGTACTCCGGAGGGGGAGGAATCATGCCCCCCACCCCCAGCTCCGGCTCGGCGATGAAGGCCGCCACGCTATCCGGCCCCTCCTTCACGATGGTCTCCTCGAGAAACCGGGCACATTGGATATCGCAGCCGGGGTAATCCTTGCCGAACATGCAGTGGTAGCAATCGTAGGAAGGTATGTGCAGAAAACCCGCGGGGGCGGGACCCGTGCCGCTCCACACGGCCCCTTTACCCATGCCGGTGGCAGTGGCCGCCCCCAGGGACAGACCGTGATAGGAATCGTACAGGCTGATGATTTTGTGCTTGTCCCGGGACTGGTAATGCCAGAACAGGCGGGCGATCCTGAAAGCGGACTCGACACTCTCGGAACCCCCGGAGGTAAACACGAAATGGGCCAGCCCCTCGGGGACGATCCCGGCCAGCCGCTGGGCACATTCCACGGCGACGGGATTGGTGAATCCATGGAACAGGGTCGTGTATTGAAGCTTGTTCATCTGCTCCACGACGGCGTCTATGATCTCCTGCCGGCCGTAGCCCAGGTTGACGCAGGCCAGCTGTGCCCGGCAGTCCAGGTACTCCTTACCCTCGGTATCCTGCAGGACCACGCCGTGACCCTTCTCCATGGCCACCCGCGGGCTTTGCCCCACGGGATGCAGCGGATGAATAATGTGGTCCCCGTCCCAATCATTAACTGTGTTTCCAGGGTTCATCGCCTCCACCTCTTATATAAATAAATTTCGGAGGGACCGGACCCCCGGACCCCCGTACCCGCCCCCGTCTAGGGGCTCATCAAGGACAGGCCGCCATCGAGCACGATATTATGACCCGTTATGTAGCTCCCATCCTCAGAGGCGAGGTAGGCCACGAAGCGGGCTATGTCCCCCACCCGCCCTATCCTCCCCACCGGGGGCATGTGCACGAATCGGTCCCTGGCCTCCGCCGGCTGGCGCTCCACGGCGGTCTCGATCATCCCCGGGCTCACGCACACCACCCGCATTCCATGCGCGGCCACCTCCTTGGCCAGGGCCTTGGTGAAGCCAATCACGCCCGCCTTGGCGGCACAGTACTCCGCCATCCCGGCCCGCCCGTTGACCCCCACCATGGAGCCGATGTTGATGATGCGGCCGCTGCGGCGCGCCATCATGGGGTTGATAACCGCCCGGCAGCAATTCATCACACCCTTCAGGTTTAGCCCTATGACGTAGTCCCACACCTCTTCCCGGGACTCATGGAACCAGGCGCCGCGCTCCCGGGCGGTGCCCCCGGCATTGTTCACCAGGATATCCACCCTGCCGAACCTGTCGAGGACCGCCTTCACCATATCATTGACCTCCAGGCTCGCCCCGACATCGGCCCTGACGGCCATGGCGTCGCGGCCCGCGGCCTTTATTTCGGCGGCCACCCGCTCGGCCCCGTCCAGGTCGATATCGTTAACCGCCACACAGGCCCCCTCATTCGCCAGCTCCAGGGCGATGGCCCGGCCTATGCCCGCCGCCGCCCCGGTGACCAGGGCA
>JAZFUS010000319.1:0-2435 GCA_036447315.1 Dehalococcoidia bacterium | reverse complement strand
CACCAGCTCCACCGCGGCCTTCGCCCAACAATGGATATCCATCATTCCCGGCACCGATGCCGCCATGATGATGGCCATGGCCTTCGTCATGATCACCGAGGACCTCCACGACAAGGGCTTCTTGGACACCTATACGGTGGGCTTTCAGAAGTTCAAGGACTATGTCCTGGGGGAGGAGGACAGGGTGCCCAAGACCCCGGAGTGGGCCGAGGCCATCTGCGGGGTCCCCGCTCAGACCATCGCCGAGCTGGCCCGGGAGTATGCCACCACCAAACCGGCGGCCCTCATGTGCGGCATCGCCCCCGGGCGCACCGCCTACGGCGAGCAGTACCACCGGGCGGCCATAACCCTGGCCGCCATGACCGGAAACACCGGCCGCCGGGGGGGCGACCCCGGCTCCCGCTCCTGGGTAGGGGCTCCACGGGACGCCTACCCCTTCATGAAGTGGGGCCTGGGGCTGGGGGGCAAACCCAATCCCCTGGATGAAACGCTGCCCACCCCCCCGGGGGTCCTCCCCGCCCGCAAGAACTACTACCGGGGAACAGGGGTGGCTACCCAGGCCAGGATAGCCGATGCCCTCCTCACCGGAAAGGCCGGGGGATACCCCGACGACTACAAGCTCCTGTTCATTGTGAACACCAACTATCCCAACCAGTACCTCAACATCAACCGGGCGGTAGAGAGCCTCAAGGTCCCGGAATTCATCGTGGTCCAGGAGCAGTTCATGACCCCGGCGGCCAAGTTTGCCGATATCCTGCTGCCCACCAACACCTACATGGAGCGCAACGACCTGGTCGTGGGGGGGGCCACCCCCTTCTACGGCTGCATGAACCAGGCCATCGACTCGCTGCATGAATCGAAGTCGCACTTAGACATAGCCCGGGAGCTGGCCCCCCGCCTGGGCATCCACGACTACATCGAGGGGAGCGAGGAAGATGTGCTCCGGAACGTGGTGGCGGGGAGCGCCGTGCCCGACTATGATGACTTCCGGAGCCGGGGGAGCTACAAGATGGAGCTCCCCCAGCCCCACGTGGCCTTCCGGGCGCACATCGAGGACCCCGGGGCCAACCCCTTCCCCACCCCCTCGGGCAAGATCGAGATCTACTCCCAGGTGCTGGCCGACATGGACAGCCCGCTGGTGCCCCCCATACCCAAATACGTCGAGGGCTGGGAGGGCCCCAACGACCCTTTGAGCGCGAAATACCCCCTCCAGCTGATCACCTCTCACTTCCCGGGCAGGGCCCATTCCCAGTTCCACACCCTCCCCTGGCTCAGGGAGATTCTGCCCCAGGGGGTGAGCATCAGCACCAAAGACGCCGGGGAGCGGGGCATCCGGGACGGGGACCCGGTCCGGGTGTTCAACGACCGGGGGGAGATGGTGGTCCCGGCCCTGGTCACCGAGCGCATCAGGCCCGGGGTGGTGGACGTACCCCAGGGGGCCTGGTTCGACCCCGATGAGAACGGGGTGGACAGGGGGGGCTGCTCCAATGTCCTCTCCAAGGACGAAAGCTCCCCGGGGGGGGCCTTCCCCACGAATACCGCCCTGGTCCAGGTGGCGCGGGCCTAAAGGGGTCTGGGGGCCGTCTCACGGGGCTATGGTGCGGGCGGGGAGGCGGCCTTCTGATATGATTCGCCTCGTGACCGGGACGAAAAACCGGCTCTGTTGTGGGATGGGTCCGGTTATCCCCGGGGGATACGAGCAAAATGGACGTGAGGGAGGGTGACATGGCCGCCCAGGAGAGACCGGTCCTGGCTATCACCATGGGTGATGCCGCCGGCATCGGGCCCGAAGTCATCGCGAAAGCCCTTCTCTCGGAGCGGGTCTATGACGTTTGCCGCCCCCTGGTGGTGGGCGACGGCTCCATCATGCGGGAGGCGATGGAGCTGGTAAACAGCCCCTTGAAGCTGCGCCCCGCGAAGGCGGACGACGTCGAGGGCAGGCCCGGCACCATCGACCTCCTGGACCTGCATAATCTCCATCGGGGTGAGGTCCCCCTGGGCCGGGTATCCGCGGCCAGCGGGCGGGCATCCGTGGAATATATTTTCGAGGCCGCCCGGCTGGCCCTGGAGGGCTCAGTAAAGGCCCTGGTGACGGCACCCATCAGCAAGGAAGCCACTAAAGCGGCGGGCCACGGGGAGATGGGGCACCTGGAGCTTCTTGCCCGCTATACCCATGCCACCGAATACGCTACCATGCTGGTGGCCGGCCCCCTCCGGGTGGTCCACCTGACCACCCATCACTCCCTGCGGGAGGCCTGTGACCTGGTGACCCGGGAGCGAATCCTGGCCCGGCTGGAGCTGACCCACGCATCGTTCCGGGGCTGGGGGCTTACGAAACCCCGTATCGGGGTGGCGGCCATCAATCCCCATGCCGGGGAGGGGGGCCTGCTGGGCCGTGAGGAGATCGAGGAGATCGGGCCCGCGGTCGAGGAAGC
>JAZFUS010000318.1:0-3053 GCA_036447315.1 Dehalococcoidia bacterium | reverse complement strand
GGCTTTAGCGCCCTCGGCCAGCCGGACCAGGGGCCTGGTCAGCAGCGAGGAAAGAAACAGGGAAGCGCCAAAGCTGGCCAGGGTGGCCGCCACCACCAGGAGGCTGAGGTCGCGGATGTGTATCAGCACCTGTCTGCGGATATTGGCCAGCGTCATCCCCACCCGTACGTCGCTCCCCTGCCAGCCGGAGCCCGGAACCGCAATATCTATAACGGGGCCCTCACTGGTGTTCAGCCGGCGTATCTTGGCCGACTGGCCCGGCCCGGGGCCGTTGGCCTCCACCAGTCCCCGGGCCACACCGCGCTCAAAGGTGTGCACCCGAATATCCCCCGAGGGCTCCACCAGGAATATGTAGAGCACATCCTCATTGTTGGCCAGGTTATCATTGACCATATCAAAGAGACCGAAAACGTCGTTGATGGGCGAAAGAATGGCGCTCTCCGCAGCCAGGTCCCGAGCGATTGCCGTCCCCTGCTTTTCCAGCCGCTCCTCCAGGATGTTGGTCAGATCGATGGTGGAATAGACCAGGGCCACCACCCCCAGGGCCATGGTCAGCCCCACCAGGGTAAGTATAATCCTGAAGCGCAGGCTCCCCGCGGAAAGGGTTCCCCGGAACAGTCTCATGGCCCGGCCTCGATGCCCACGGTATCCATGATGGCGCGGATGGAATCATAGGCGGTGTCCTCGGCGGAGACGAAGCGCTGGATGCCCAATCGCTTAAGGATGGCGCTGCCCGCCGGGTAACTGTGCATGTCGAGGAGCTCCCGCCTCAGGCCCGCCTTGAGAACGGGGTCAAGATTGGGGTTGACCACGATGGGGTTGATGCCGAAGGGAGGGGAGCGCCAGATCACCCTGGTGTTGAGGGCCACCTCATCGCCACCGGACACCAGGTAGTCATAGACCAGGCTGTCAACAGCCGCCGCATCCACCAGACCCCGACCCACGGCCTTTATGGAGCTGTCATGGCTATAGGTGAAGATGTGGCGCGTGAACAGGGAATCCGGGGTCTCCCCCATCTTCCACAGCTCGTATATCGGTACCAGCCGGCCGGAATTGGACATGGGGTCGGTAAAGGCAAAGGAACGCCCTTTGAGCCCCTCCCAACCGGTAATGAAGCTTTCGGCACTGACAATCAGGTAGGAATGATAGGTCGTTTTCCCATCCACCATGGGAACGACCAGGGGCTCCATGCCGAACTCATTGCGGCCATACACGTAGGCGCCGCTGCACACCAGGGCCAGGGTAGCATCCCGGGAGCGGACCAGGGAGTTGATTTCAGCATAGGTCCGGCTCCCGGCAAGCCTGGCCGGCATCCCCAGCCTCTCCCCCAATAAATGGGCCATTTCCTCATAAAGCGTAAACGTGGACAGTGGGGAGTTTACCGCGGCCACGGCAAAGATGAGCTCTTCGCCGGCATCGCTCCGGGAAACCGGTGCCGGGTTAACCGCCGGCGGACCGGAGAGGTCAATGACCGGCCCCCGGCCACCACCCGAGCAGGCCGTGGCCATCACCGGCAACACGAAGAACAATACCCACCAGCGCCACCGGTGCTTTTCGGCTTTTACCTCAGCCAATGCCGGAGAGGAACCGGCGGTCACGCAGGAACAGCTACATCCCATGTTCAAACCCGTACCCCAGCCATACCACCCCCCCCGGAACCCAGTGTATCAAACATGAACGGGCCTGTCCACACACGTCAGGCGTCAGGGAGGAAGCCCGAGCTCCGTACGGCTTTTCAGGAAGGGCAGCCACCGGCCCTCAGGAGAGGTGTTTTACGCACCAGTCCGCCGCCCGCCCGGCCACCTCGTCGATAGCCCCCGGCTCCTCAAAAAGATGCGTGGCCCCGGGGACGATAACCAGCTCTTTTTCCCCTTTTAGCCTGCCCAGGGCATCCCGGTTGATATCGATAACAGCGCGGTCGCGGCCGCCCACAATCAGAAGGGTGGGCGCTTTTACCCGGAGCAGGGCCGGTCCGGCAAGATCGGGACGCCCCCCCCGGGACACAATGGCGCTTACCACATCCGGTCTTTCCGCGGCCGCTATGATGGCGGCACCGGCACCGGTGCTGGCACCGAAATAGCCAATGCTGAGGCGGGAGGTGTCCGGTTGCCGCCGGAGCCAGTCGGTGACCCCGACCAGCCTCTCCGATAGCAATCTCATGTCGAACCGGAGGTGTCCACGGTGAAGGTCCTCCGCCTCTTCCTCTCCGGTCAGAAGGTCAAAAAGCAGGGTCGCCAGCCCAACCCCGCGCAGGACCCGGGCCACACGCCGGTTTCTCGGGCTAAGCCGGCTGCTGCCGCTGCCGTGGGCGAACAGCACCACCCCCCGGGCACCGGCCGGCACGCTCAAAGCGCCCTCCAGAGCGACCTTGCCCGCCCCAACCCGGACCGAGCGCTCCTCGCTGGTCAGCTCCTCTACGATATTCATGGCTCGGGCCCCCTTTTCCTCCGCCTCTCTTCCTCCAGGATCCTCAAAACCTCGTCATCCTCCACCGGGTCGAATCTCACATAGAACTGGCCCACTCCCATAAAGGACGGCGGAGTACGCAGGCATACCATCTCATCCACATCCCCGGCCAGCCTCCTCACGGTTGCCTCCGACCCCACCGGCATGGCCGCTATCAGCGTCTTGGGGCGCTCCTGGCGCACCGCCCAGAGTGCCGCCTGCGTGGTGGCGCCCGTAGCCACACCATCGTCCGTTACGATGACTATCCTTCCCTGTAGCGGCACCTTGGGCAGAATATGACGGACCTGCCGGGCCCGAAGCGCAATCTGGGCCATCTGGCGCTCTTTTTCCTGCTGAATGTACCTATAATCGATCCCCAGCTCCCGGACAATCGTTTCGTTGAGAAACAGCCTGCCATTTTCGGCTACGGACCCCATGGCGAGCTCCCTTTGGCCGGGAGTGCGCAGCTTACGGGCCAGTACAACGTCCAGGTCGGCCTCCAGCGCCCGGGCCAGTTCCCAGGCGATAATCACTCCTCCTCGCGGAATGCCCAACACTACCGCTCTCTGCCCCCGAAGGTCCCGCAGCTCGTGGCTCAGAAACAGTCC
>JAZFUS010000317.1:0-16473 GCA_036447315.1 Dehalococcoidia bacterium | reverse complement strand
CCGGACAGGGGATATAATTGCGGGTAGTTTCCGAACACGTCGCCCGAAGGGAAAGGAGGGAGCCATGGTGGGGAAGTCTCGAGCCGCCGTGCTGGAGGCGGCCGGTCGTATATCCATCCGGGAGTTCGATATCCCGAGGATCGGTCCCGGGGAGGGGCTGCTCCGGCTGGAGATGACGGGGGTCTGCGGCAGTGACCCCAAGTTCTATCACGGGAAGTCGGCAGTGGTCATGCCCATTATCCTGGGCCACGAGATCCTGGGCCACATCGAGGAGATAGGTGAAGAGGCCAGCCGGCTCTATGGGGTCGGCAAGGGGGACAGGGTGGTGGTGGAGGCCAACATCCGCTGTGGGAGCTGCCCCTACTGCCTCAGCGGGGACTACCAGTTCTGCCAGGGGGGGCACGGCTATGGGACCCGGGTATCGGCGGACGAGCCGCCCCATCTGTGGGGGGGCTACGGGGAATTTATGTACCTCACCCCGGGCTCGGTGGTGCACAAGATCTCCACTGAGGTCCCCGCCGAAGCGGCCGTGCTTACCACCGCCGTCATCGCCAACGGCATCCAGTGGGTGCGCCGCCTGGCGGGGGCCTCCATAGGGGATACGGTGGTCATTCAGGGGCCGGGACAGCAGGGCCTGGCGGCCACCATCGCCGCCCGGGAGTCGGGGGCATCGCCCATCGTGGTCACCGGGCTTAGCATCGACAGCCAGCGCCTGGCCCTGGCCCGGGAGTTTGGCGCCGACCACGTCATCGATGTGGAGCGAGAGGATGTGGTCGGCAGGGTCGAGGAGATTACCCGGGGGCGCATGGCCGATATCGTGGTGGACGTTACGGGCAATCCCAGGGCGGTGGCCAAATCCCTGGACCTGGTGCGGCCCATGGGCACCATCCTCTGTGCCGGCCTTACCGGGACCGATACCCTCACCTCCCTGGCTATCGACACCCTGGTCCATAAGCAGTTGAGGCTTCAGGGCGCCCGCAGCAAGTCCTCCGAGGCGGTGGTCTCGGCCTTGAAACTGGTGGAGTCCCGGAAGTATCCCCTGGAGAAGATGGTCAGCCATCGTTTCCCGCTGGAGCGTGCGGAGGAGGCGGTAAAGACGGCGGGAGGGGACATACCCGGGGTGTACGCCACCAAGGTGGTTATCGTTCCCTAAAGCGCGGCCCATTCTTGAGGGGCATCGGACCGCCCCGACCCCCGGGGTGGGGGGTGCTTAGCGGGCGGCGGCCCCGGCCCGAGCCATGGCATCGACGGCGAAATCCAGACCCAGCTCGGCGAGCTTTTGGGGGGTGGGAATGCCGTTGGGGCCGTAGCCCATGGCGGCGTAGTACTCATCGAGGAGGGTGTCCAGTTTCCTGACCACCTGCCCGGTGCTGGGTCCGGCGTTCTGCAGGGGCTCGGTGAGCATGCGCTTGGGCAGGCGGTCGTCCTTGCGGCTGAAGCCCTCGCGGGCGATGAAGCACCGCTCCAGGCAGACGATGCGCTCTCCCACCCTCTCCAGGTACTGGGGATCGGCGAATTCAGCGAAGCCGGTGGCCGCCACCAGCAGCTTCCCCATTACCTCCAGGTTCATCACACCCGCCGAAGCGAAATTGCAGAGGATGCCCACCTCGTTGGCCGCCGCCATTATCTGGTTCCAGGCGGTGATATCCCCCTTGCCCTCATCGGCAAAGCGGTCCACGGCCCGGGGCTGACGGGCGCCAAAGAGCTCCTGGCGGGCGTAGCCATAGTTGTGGCTGGCCCCGTTGTTGGCGGTGGCATAGTTGAGGCCCTGGGCCTTGGCCGCCCGGGGTTCATAGGCGGATATCTCCAGGCCCTTGACGTGCATGGCATAGTCCTCGGCCCCCTTGCCGATCCCCTCGGCGGCCCGCTTGACGCCCTCGGCCAGGAGGTCGCCGATACCCTCCCGGCTGGCCGTTTTGTGGATAAGCTCAATCATGGCCCGGTGATTGCCCCAGGTGAGATCCAGGCCATCGGTGTCCCGGCGGGTGAGGATCTCCCGCTGAAAGAGCTCCATGGTAAAGGCCACGATATTGCCCATGCTGATGGTATCTATGCCCACCAGGTCGCACAGGGCGTCGGCGGCCACCGTGGAGGCGATGTTGTCATTGACCAGGTCCCCGCCGAACGACCATATGGTCTCATATTCCGGGCCCTCGCTCTGGGCCCCCGCATAGGAGCCCCCGGCCACCCGGTGCACCTGGCCGCAACGCACCCCGCAGGAGTAGCAGCCGAACTGCCCCGTCTTGATACTGGTATAGGCTTCGGAGGACAGCTTTTCTATGTTCTCCATGCGGCCTTCCTGAAAATTGCGCACCGGCCAGAGGCCCATCTCATTGAACTGTTCGGCTGCGTAGGTCGTACCCACATTCGACATGTGCTGGCGCTGTTTGCTGTCGCGCAGGGCCCCTGCCTGCCACCTGGCCAGCTCTTTGAAGGCTGCCGGGTCATGGAGGGTGTCCCGGCGCCGGGCATTGATGGCTACGGCCTTGAGGTTTTTTGAGCCCATCACGGTGCCCACGCCGCCGCGCGAGGCGGTGCGGCGGGCGCTGGCGATCACGGCGAAGCGGACCAGATTTTCCCCGGCGGGGCCGATGCAGGCGCTGCGGGTGTGGTCCCCGTGCACCCCCTGTAGTATCTCCTGGGTCTCCTGGGTGTTTTTGCCCCACAGAAAGTCCGCATCCCGGATCTGGCATTGGTCGCCCTCGAGGTAGATATAGACGGGCCTCTCGGCCCTGCCCTCGATGAGGATGAAATCGTATCCGGCGAACCTGATCCAGGCGCCGAAGTCGGCCCCGGCCACGGACCGGGCATAGCCATCGGTGAGGGGGCTCCTGGTCAGGGCCATCCACCGGGAGAAGCCCTGGGCCATGGTCCCCGCCAGGGGGCCGATGGAGAGGATGAGCTTGTTGTCGGGCCCCAGGGGGTCTATGCCGGGTTCAACCTCCTGGTAGAGATAGCGGATGCCCAGGCCCCGCCCTCCCACGAATTCCCTGATGAGCTCCTCCGGGATCGTTTCCACCTGGGACACCCCCCGGCTCAGGTCTACCCTCAAGAATCTGCCAGCTACCGTGGATGCCATATGACGGGTCTCCTTTCCATCGCCGCTGGGGGAGAAGTTTAGCCTCTTCCCGCTTCGAAGTCAATGTTTCGGGCTGCCGTCGCCCCCGGGGGCGGCTTTCCGGGGAGGAAGGTCCGGTTGAACTCGGAACGTAAATTACCTATAATATTCCTTTAAGCGTGGTTGATCCACAGTTGGAGGGAAGGCTGTATGAGCAGGCTTATCGATAAGCTGAAAATGGTGGAAAAGGGGTCGGTCTCCGGCATGGGTTTCCGGACGGCGGCGGTGGCCAGGGGCCCGTCGCTGTTGCTAATTCCCCGGCTGAGCGGGCTCGACGCCAAGTCGGGTGCCGCCGTCGCGGAGGGGGGGGCCGATGCCGTGCTGATAGGTGTGGGGGAGGCGTTGGAAAAGGGCAAGGTCCGCAAGTCCAGGGTGAAGGCCCTGGGCGGCGTCCCCTGGGGGGTGTGGTGGGAGGACCTGGGCGTGGAGGATATGAAGGTCCTGGGGGAAGGTGGCGGTGATTTCATTGTAATAGAGGCCGCCAAAACCCCGGCCGCGGTCCTGAGCGTGGAGGGTCCGGGCCGGGTCCTGGTCATCGAGCCCTCCCTGGCGGATGGCCTTTTGCGGGCCGTGGACCTGATGTCCGTGGACGCCGTGCTCCTTAGGGGGGGGCTGGAAAACCAGTCCGCCCTCACCGTGGAGCACCTGATGACCACTCAGCGGGCCAGCGCCTTTGTCCGCAAGCCCCTCCTGGTGGAGGTATCCCCCAAGATCGAAAGGGAGGACCTGAAGGCGTTAGTGGAGGTGGGGGTGAAAGGGGTGGTGGTGGCGCTGGCGCCTCAGGGGATGGCCGCCGGACTGAAGAGACTGCGCCGCGCCATCGATGAAGTGCCCGCCCCCAGGCGGAGTGGTGCGACTGTGGCCCTGCCCCGGGTGGAGGTGAGGGAGGAGCCCGAAGACGAGGACGAGTAGCCCTGTCCTTATCAGGCCAGCCTTCTTATCTGGGGAAGGACCGCGCCGAAGACCAGGGTGGCGATTACCACCATGGCCGCGCCGGCCCCTACGGCCAGGGAAACCCCCCAGAACTCGGCCGCATAGCCCATGGGCAGAACGGCCAGGGGCATAAATCCCATGGAGACTAAATACAGGCTGGCCACGCGCCCCCTCTTCCCGGCCTCGGCATAGGTCAGGAGGAGGGCGTTGTTCATGGCCATGAAACCGGCGTTGCCCAGGCCCACCCCCGCCAGGAGACCCAGGGAGAGATAGAAGGAGTCCGAGAGGGAGAAAAGGGTAAGGAAAAGGCCCAGGGTCAGTGATGTGCCCAGGAGCAGCAGCCCCTTCCGCTGAAAATTGCCCATGGAGGCTATACCCAGCGACCCGCCGATCGCCCCCACCCCCATCATGGCCATGAGCCAACCCAGGCCTATCTCGCCCACCCCCAGCACGTCCTTGGCGAACGCCGGCATGAGAAACTGGCTGGGCATGGCAAAGATGGCCACCACAAAGGCCATAACCAGCAAGGGGAAGATGATGGTATTGCTGCGGGCATATTCCAGGCCCTCCTTCAGGTCGGCCCAGGCGGAGGTGGTCCGGGGCTGTCCCGGTTTTCCCGAAACCGAGACCATGGCGACGGTGCCCGCGGAGGCGAAGTAGAGGGCCACCGATATGAAGTAGACCCCGTCGACCCCTATGAAGGCCACCAGGAACCCAGCCGCCGCCGGGCCCAGAATACGCATCAGATTGAGGCCGGCGGAGTTGATGGCGAAGGCGTTCATCAGCTCCCCCTTCCCCACCAGCTCCGGGGTGAAGGCCTGCCGGGCCGGGCCGTTGAACGCAAAGGTGGTGCCTCCGGCCACGGCGCTGGCGAACAAGTGCCATATCTGGATGTTGCCCGTCCAGATAAGCACCCCGATGATCAGCCCGATCATGGCCGAAGTCGTCTGGCTGAGCATGATCACCCGGCGCTTGGGCAGGCGGTCGGCAACTACCCCGCCCAGGAGGGAAATGGTGACCATGGGCAGCCCGAAGCCGGCCGTCACTATCCCCAGGGCCAGGGTGGATGATGTCAGCTCGTATACCAGCCAGCCTCGGGCCAGGAGCTGCATCTGCATGGCGCCGAAAGAGGCCAGGGACCCCATCCAGAACCAGCGATAGTTCCGGTTCCGCAGGGAGCTAAACGTGGACACCCTCTCTGTGGAGGGTGTCAGATTTTCTGCCATCCCCCGTTCCTTTCCCGGAGAGGGTGTCCTTCCCTCAGGATGGCTGGGCCCCCTGGCCGGCCCCGGGCATCGCCCTTACCAGGAGTAGTCCTTGCCCGGCTCCAGAGCGATAACCTCAACCTGGGGGGCTTTTTCCTTGGCCAGCTTGACGAAGTTATCGGCGCTCTGCTCCAGGATGGGGAAGGTCTTGTAGTGGATGGGGATGACCCTCTTGGGCCGCAGGAGCGTCAGGGCCAGGGCCGCCTGGACCGGGTCCATGGTGAACCAGCCGCCTATGGGCAGCAGGGCCAGGTCCAGGGGATACAGTTCAGAGATGAGCCTCATGCTGTCGAAGATGCCGGTATCCCCCGCGTGGTAGATGTGGCTGCCGTCCTCCAGGGTGATGACATAGCCGCAGGGCATCCCCGTTGGTGACGTGTGGAAAGCCTGGGTCATGGTGATGGTGACGCCGTCGATGGGGACGCTGCCCCCGATGTTCATGCCCATGCCGCCGATTATCTGGGACTCTTCCAGCCCCCCGTCCTCCCGCAGCTTGTTGGCGATCTCCGACGTGGCCACCAGGGTGGCCCCGGTCTTCTTCACGATCTCCACGGCGTTGGCTACATGGTCGAAGTGGTCGTGAGTTACCAGCACGGCCTGGGCCTCTTTGATATCGTCCATGCTCAGCGGACAGGTTGGATTGCCATCGATCCAGGGGTCAATGACCAGGGTCTTGCCGCCCGGCGTGGAGATAATGCAACTGGCGTGTCCCAGAAATTTCACCGATTTGGCCATTTTGAACCTCCTATACGATATGCTCGATGCTATGATGACCCGGGGCGAACGGGATGCCCCCGTCAGCCATGCCGGGATGTATAAAAACTTTAGGGCTGGCCGTACTGCTCGCGGAGGGTTTTTCTGAGCACCTTGCCCACGGGGTTCTTGGGGATGGCATCTATGAAGACCACTGAGCGGGGCCTCTTGAAGCTGGCCAGGTTGGCGCGGCAGTGCTCCATGATGTCCTCAGCCGTGGCCTCCGCTGCAGCCTTGAGGACCACCACGGCCCGGGGGACCTGTCCCCATTCGGGATCGTCGACCCCGATGACCGCCGCCTCGTCCACCTTGGGGTGCGAGTGGAGCACGTCCTCTACCTCCTCGGGGGAGATGTTCTCCCCGCCCCGGATGATCATGTCATCGCCCCGGCCCGACAGGTAGAAATACCCCTCGTCGTCCCGCCAGCCCATATCATTGGTGTGGAGCCACCCTTCGGCGTCGATGGTCTGGGATGTCCTCTCGGCGTCCTTCCAGTAGCCGCTCATGATCCTGGGGCCGCGGGCCACGATCTCCCCGACCTCCCCGAGGGGGAGCTCCTTCCCCGCATCGTCCAAGATGGTCATCTCCACATCGGACATGGCCTTGCCGATGGAGGAGGAGAGGCGCTTCAGCTTCCGTTCTTTCTCCTCATCGGTGCCCTCGATGACGTGGTCCTCGGGGCCCAGGGCGGTGATGGTGGAGGCGGTCTCGGTCTGCCCGAAGGCGTTGATGAACCTGACGTCGGGCCAGACCTTGATGGCCTTCTTGATAACCTCGAAGGGCATGGAGGCGGCCCCGTAGGTTATCACCTTCATGCAGGAGAGGTCGTACTTACCAAAATCGGGGTGGTCGATAACCCTTTTCAGCATGGTGGGCACCAGCATGGCCCGGTTGGCCCGCTCCTTCTGCACCGTTTCCAGCCACTCATCCACCTCGAACTGCCGCATCATGGCCAGGGACCTGCCCCCGTAGATGGCGGCCAGCATGGACTGGATGCCGGCCACATGATACAGGGGGACGGTGAGCAGGTTGACCTCGCTGATTTCGGGGTCGGGCGGCTCCACATTCCCCAGCATATAGGTGGCGAACCCGTTATGGGTCAGGGGGACGCCCTTGGGCCGCCCGGTGGTGCCCGCGGTATAGAGGAGGACGCTCACGTCATCATCTTCGATATCGGTGAATACCTCGTCCGGGGATCCCGAGGCCATCAGGTCCTCGTAGAAGAGAGTGCCCTCCTGGGCCTTGTCTATAGAGATGACGTTCTTCAGCCCCGGGACACTGGGACGGAAGGATTCGATAAGGTCGATATAGCGTTCGCCCACGAAGATGGTGTTGGCCTCGGAGTGGTTCAGCAGGTACTCCAGCTCCTCCTTTTTGGCCCGGAAATTCATGGGCACGAAGATGCCCCCCAGCTTGGTGATGGCGTAGTAGGTCTCCACGTACTGGGGGCAATTCACCTGGACGATGGCCGCCGGATCGCCCTTTTTGAAGCCCAGCCCGGCCAGGGCGTTGGCCATGCGGTTGGCCCGCTCGTTCATCTCGGCGAAGGCCAGCCTCTTGCCCTCGAATATGACCACCGGCCGGTCGGGGCAGATCGCGGTGGACATCATCAAAAAGTCGTTGGTATTCATACCTATCCTACCTCTCTTCTGGCCTCTCTCCTGGGTATTATACTATAACCGGGGGGAACGGGCATAACCGGGGAGGGGGCCCGAAGGCCGGCCTTCATGTTCCCTTTGACCCGGTCCCGGCGAAGACCGCCACCTTCCCCGACCCGGCTATCGGGCCGGCGGCTCTCTCCCGTGGGTCGCCCCTATCGCGGCCGGTCAAACTATCACCCCGCCCTATCCGGGTTGCCGGGGGGGACGCTCCTCTTTTCCACGAAGGCCCTGATCCTCTCCCGGGCCTCCGGGGTGTCCATCAGGGGAAGGCCCAGGTCCCTCTCCAGCTCCAGGGCCTGGGGCAGGGGCAGGTCCAGGCCGCGGTTAACGGCCTCCTTGGCGGCCCTGACCACCGGGGCGGGATGGGAGCTGATTTTCCGGGCCAGCTCCTCGGCGGCGGACAGGAGCTGAGAGCGGGGCACTATGCGGTTGACCAGCCCCACCCGGAGGGCCTCGGTGGCATCTATGAAATCCCCGGTGAGCAGCATCTCCAGGGCCTTGGCCCGGCCCACGGTCCGGGGGAGGGTCTGGGTGCCACCGGCGGCGGGGAGGATGCCGAGGCCCACCTCGGGCAGGCCGAAGACGGCGTCCTCCGAGGCTATACGCAGGTCGCAGAAGAGGGCTATCTCGATCCCGGAGCCCAGCACATAGCCGTGAAGGGCGGCGATGATGGGCTGGGGGAGGCTCAGGAAAAGCCCCCAGACATCCCGTTCCCACCTCGCCTGCCGGGCGATGACGGGAGTGGGCGCGGTGAGGAACTCGCTCAGGTCCGCCCCGGCGCAGAAGGCCCGCTCGCCGGCCCCCTGCAGGATGGCCACCTCCACCTCCGGGTCATCGCGCAGGGCCTCCAAAACCTGATAAAGGTCGTCCCGCATCTGGAGATTGTAGACATTCAACACCTGGGGACGGTTGAGGGTGATGTAGCCTATCCCCCCCTTTTTATCATAGAGGATGGTCTCGAATTCGCTCACGGTTTATCTTTGGATATCGGCTTGGCCCGGGCGATGAGCTCCTCCATGGAGACCTCGGTGTAAAAGGTGCCGATGTCCTCTACGGAGTGGGCATCGGAGTTGGAGAGCATCAGCAGGTCATGCTCCTCGGCCAGCCGCCTGATCTTTTTCTTGTCCATCTGGTAGTTGTGCAGGGCGTTATCTATCTCGATGCCCTGGACGCCGTCCACGCGGCGGCTGTAATCGGTGGGGGGATAGCCGGGGTGAACGATGAAGCGGAAGACCAGGTCGTTGGGCAGGAAGAGCTCCGCTATATCCGCCGGCCACAGGCTGATCTCGTGTCCGGGGATGATTATGACCTCCCCGTTGAAGTGTTGGTCCGCCATCTCCTTGAACTGCATGCCGTAGGACTTGTAGTCGTGTTCGGTGACGGCGATGCCGTCCAGGCCCTTGGCCTTGATCTGCTTTACGATCCTTTCCACCACCTCCACGTCCAGCCAGCGCTGGCCGGTGGCCTCAAAACAGTGTGTATGGAGATCCAACTTTAGCTTCTTCATGGCCTCGACTTTCCTGGACCCGGTCAGGGGTTGGCTCTGGCGCGGGTGTACAGCTCTTCGATAGATATCTCGTTAAAGTTCAGGCCGATGTCATCGAGGGAATGGGCATCGGAGTTGGAGAGCATCATGATTTCGTGTTTTTCCGCGATCTCCTTGACCCATTGTTTGTTGATGTGCCAGTTATGGAGGCAATTATCATATTCGACGCCGTGGAGGTTTTCGATGAATTGGGTCATCTCCCCGGGATAGCCGGGGTGGGCCAGGAAGCGGAAGGTGACCTCTCCGGGCAGATATAGCTCCACCACCTGCACCGGCCACACGCTGATCTCCTGCCCCGGGATAATCAGGATCTCGTTGTTGAACTCCCGTTCCACAATCTCTTTCACCTGAAAGCCGTAGGTCTTATCATAATGCTCCGTGACGCCGATACCGTCCAGTCCCCTGGCCTTCACCTTTTCGATAATCCGCGATACTATACCGGTATCGGCAGCCCGGTACCCGGTGGCCTCGAAGCAGTGGGTGTGCAGGTCCATCTTTAATTTCTTACTCTGGTCTATCTGTTCCATATCAACCTCTTTGCTCTATTCCCCCGTGAACCGGGGGGTTTTCTTCTCCCGGAAGGCCGTGACCCCCTCGATGCGGTCCCGCGTGGTGTGCAGGAGGAAATAAAGGTCCGCCTCCAACCTGAGACCCTGGTCCAGGGTGAGGTCCATGCCCCCGCCGACGGCCTCTTTGGTGTACTGAAGAGCGATGGGCGCCTTGCCGGCGATTTTTTGGGCCAGGGCTTCCGCCTCGGCCATGAGCTTTTCCGCCGGGACCACCCTGCTTACCAGGCCCAGCCGGTGGGCCTCCCGGGCATCTACGGGCTCGGCGGTCAGGAGTATATCCAGGGCGGCACTCCGGCCCGCCAGGCGGGCCAGGCGCGGGGAGATGCCGCTTAAGGGAAGCCGGCCCCGGGACACGTCGGGGGCGCCGAGGCGGGCGTTCTCAGAGGCGATGCGTATATCGCAGGCCATGGCCATGGCCAGGCCCAGCCCCAGGGCATAGCCGTTGATGGCGGCAATGACCGGAATGGTCAGGCCCGCCACCATGCCGCCCACCTCGGAGGTAATCGGGATCGGTTTCCCGGGACCCGGTGGAGGGCCCCCGCTATCCAGCTCCTCGATAACCTGGGCCAGGTCTATACCGGTACAGAAAGCCCTGTCTCCCGCTCCGGTGATGATGGCCGCCCGGATGTCCCCGTCCTGTCCTATGTTTCGACAGGCGTCGTCCAGTTCTTCGGCCATCTGAGCGCTTATAGCGTTGAGCACCCGGGGGCGGTTGAGGGTTATGGTGGCGATATGGTCCCGTTTGTCCAGGACGATGGCTGAATAGGCCATAGAGCAACTTTCCAGCGGCAAAAATCACGTCCATCTTAGCTGAAGTCCGGTATCGGTGTCAAGGAATCAATTGAGAAAGGGACCCTCCGGTGAGGTCGAAAGCCCCCTCTTTTACCGCCTGAAGGACGCCGGCTACCGAGTTTTAGGGGCCCCTTTGGTACCTGGTTTGGGCTTTTCCCGCCTCACCTTGATGACCTCCCCCACGATGCTGATGGCGATCTCCTCGGGGGTCTCGGAGGCGATGGGTATTCCTATAGGGGCATGGACCTTGTCGAGCAGCTCCTGAGGGACCCCTGCCGCCCTGAGATTGGAGAAGACGCTCTTCACCTTTTTCTTGCTGCCGATCATGCCGACATAACGGGCCGGGGTCCGCGATGCCCACTCCAGCACCTGCTGGTCCAGGAGGTGTCCCCGGCAGGCGATAACGATATAGGAGGCCCGGTTGATGTTGAGCTTGGGGAAGGCGAACTCGAACTCCTCGGCATAGATCTCGTCGGCATCGGGGAACCTCTCGGCATTGGCGAAGGCGGGGCGCTCTTCGATGACCGCCACCCGGAATCCGGCCATCTTGCCCAGCTTGGAGACGGCGAAGGCGATGTGCCCGGCCCCGAAGAGATAGAGGGTGGGCTGGGCCAGGATGGGCTCGACCAGCACCTCCATGATACCCCCGCAGATAAGCCCGTCATCGGACTCCTCCTGCCCGGTGAGGTCGAATTTCAGCGCCTTGGAGCTTCCCGCCTCCATAACCTTCATGGCCTCCTCCCAGACCTCGGCCTCCATGCACCCGCCGCCGATGGAGCCCACCATGGAGCCGTCGGACCTGATTAGTATCTTGGAGCCCTGGGAGCGGGGGGTGGAGCCCTTGACCCAGACGATGGTGGCCAGGGCGGCTGTATCCCCCTCCTTCTGGATGCGGACTATCTCCTGGTAGATATCTTCCATAGCAAAACGTCCTCGTCTCCCGGCTTAACCGCCCCCGAACATGACCACGGCTACCTCCACCACGTCACCGTCCCGGAGGGGAGAGTCCAGCCGCTGGGGCAGAAATCGGTACTCTTTCCCGTTGATGGATACCGTAAAAAACTCCTCAACCTCGGTGGGGCTCCTGGGGTCGATGAACTCCATATCGGTGTGGAGGCGGCCCAGCTCCTCCAGGAGGTTCCTCAGGGTGGCGCTGTCGCCCGCGAGCTCCATCACCTCCTGGCCCAGATCGAAATTGCTCTTCAGGGTTACCTTCACCTGACCGGTCCCCTCTCACCGTTCGACAGCATAAATATGGCCTCCAGCACCCCTCCGGCCACCGCCCGGGGGAGGGCCCTGATCTCCCGGCAGTCCCGGGCCCCGGCCAGGGGGTCGATCTCCCCCACCTTGGTCCCCTCCGCCACCGCAACGCCGTCCCGCATGAGCCCCCGCAGGGTGCCTCCTATCTCAGCCACCAGCGGCTCCCCGTCAAGCCACCCTACCACTTCCTGGGGGGAAATGGAATCCCCGATATGCTTTTGGGAGTGAAACAGGCCGGAATGGGGGGCATGGAGCGTCCTCTGGAAGGTATGGCCGGCCACGGCTATGGGGATGCCGGTGTCCGCATCGGCCAATCCCTGGAGGATGACCCTCCCCAGGTTGTTGGTGTTATTGGTCTCGATGACCGCATGAACATCCTTCCCCGCCTCGAAGCCGGGGCCCAGGCCGATGACCAGGGGGGCATCGGTGATGCGGGTGCCCAGGTTCCTTTTGGCCATGATGGCATCGACCAGAACATCGGGGTGGAGGTGGTCTTTGGCGGAGGTCTCGGGGTCCACCAGGACGGGGACCCTCTCCTCCCCCCAGGCGTGGGGGACCGCTTCCGGGGAGGCGACGAGCCGGGCGGTGACGCCGCCCACCTCTTTTTCGCCGTCATATACGGCCTCGCAGAAGGCCGTCTCCCGGGCGACCGCCATGGGGTGTGCGGTCTCGGTGATGCACACCCGCAGGCGCGAACGGGCCAGGCGGTGGGCCACCGCGGTGCCGAGCTCTCCCCCGCTCTTGATGAGAACGACCAGGTCCTTGGGCCGTTGTGGCATACCCTCAGTCCCCCTGCTTGCTGACTCCCAGGCTTTCCAGGAAGGCATCCACCCTGTCGAGGACCTGGGTTTCGTCGAACTCCCGCTCGTCGGCCATGTTTCCTTCGTAGGCCATGGTGGGTATCCCTGCGTTGACCAGGGCCAGGCGGTTCTCCAGCTGGCCACAGGCGGTGCCCTCACAGCCCCGGTTGAGGTGGAGGAGGACCCCGTCGCAGTGCCAGTACCTGGCCAGGTCGACTACCTGGTAGTTCTTGACGTGGGGGATAAAACACCCCTCCATGGGCCAGTCCAGGTACCACAGGACCATGGCCCGGAGGGCTTCCTCCCGGTTCCGATAGACCACGCCCTCGTCCTGGGGGACCTTCTTCGGAAACAGCTGGCCGTCGGGGCCTTCCACATAGGTGCCGGTGAGCCCCAGGCTGTAATGAGAGCCCACACATACCACACCCCGTTCCTCCAGGTAGCGGAAGATCCGGAGGAAAAACCAGGGCGGTTGGGAGTCGTGCATCAGGCGGCACCTCTCATTGCCCACGGCGGCGATCTGGTTGGCGATGCGGTCCTTGACCTCGTCGCGGAGCATGGTGAAGTAGTCCACCGACCTCTTTTCATGCTTGATGAAGAAGGGGAGGACGTAGAGGCTGAACATGGTCTTCAGGTCCAGGGGGGCCGGTATGGCCTCGTTGAGCAGGGCGATCTCCCCCCACAGGGCGGTGGTGCGGAACTCGTTCTCCAGGGCCGACAGGAACTTGTCATCATCGAACTTGCGCCCGGTGAGGCGTTCGACATTCTCGATGCTCTCCTGGGCCTGGGCCACCACGTAGTCGACCTCCAGCTTCATCCTGTCCGCGTCCTCCCCGTAGGAATAGGGGGGCATGTCTATGGCAAAGATGGGGACGTCGTAATGCTCGGACACCACCTGGAACCACTTGGCGTGGGAATCACAGATGTGGCGGGTGTAGCAGAAGTCGGGTTTGGGGAAGGGCCCCCCGAAATAGAAGCGGTCCAGGTACATGGAGCCCCAGTAGTTGCGCATATAGGAGCACATGTCCCGGGCAAAGCCCCTGGCCTCGGTCGCCTCCCCGCACTCCAGGGCGAAGCGGGCGTCATAGCTCACGCTGGCCCCGTAGGGCTCCCCGGAGAAGAAGACAAAATCGCCGAAGCCGGCCAGCAGCGACATGAAGGTGTTGGCCGACCCGGTGACCAGGAGCTTGCCCTGCTCCCGGGCAGTGGTCAGGTCCTTGTAGTGGTCCAGACGGAGCTCCTTGGCCTTCAGCCAGCTATCCAAGGGTTTAGTCCTGTATTTAGTGTTTTTCATAAACCTTTTGCCCTAGACAGGCGTGAGCTTGTTCAGGCCCATGCCCTCCAGGTAGGCCTCGATGGAGTCGATGACCTGTCTTTCGTCGAATTCCCTCTTGTCGGCCATGTTGCCCTCGTAGGTGCACACCGGGATTCCGGCTTCCTGCAGGGCCAATTTGGTCTCCATGGAGCTCTGGGAAAGGCCTTCGCAGCCGCGGTTGAGGTGAAGGATAACCCCGTCCGCTTTCCAGTTCTTCACCAGGGCGATCATGTGCTGGTTTCTGGTGATGGGCATGAGCAGGCCGTCAAAGATGGGCCTCTCCAGGTTCCACGTGGCCAGGGCCCGGACGGCATCGTCCCTGGTCTTTAACGGCATGCCCCGCTCATCGGGGGTCTTGGATGGGACCCAGGTGCCGTCCTCCAGCAGGTCGAAGGCGCCGGCCAGGAGGAAGGTGTAGTGAGAGCCCACGTCCACCACCCCGTATGCCTCCAGGTATCGGAAGATCTGGAGGAAGTACCAGGGGGGTTGAGAATCGTCCAGCACCCGGGCCCGTTCATTGCCCACGGCGGCTATCTGGTTGGCTACCCGGTCCTTCACCTCGTCCAGCAGCGCCCTGTAGAATTCGACCGATGCATCCTTGTGCCTGATGAGCACCGAGATAACATACAGGGCGAAGTTGGACTTCTGGTCCAGGGGGGCCGGTATGTTCTTGTTCAGGAAGCAGATCTGCGACCACAGGGTGTTGGAGAGGAACTCGTTTCTTATGGCACGGATGAATTTCTCATCATCATAGGTCCGCCCGGTGGTCTTCTCCATCCATTCGATACAATCGTGCATCTGTCCCATGAGGAATTCCAGCCGCCTCTCGTCGGTCCCCTCATCGATGGTAAAGCCCCGGGCCGGGGCCTCGATGGCGAAGTAGGGGATGCCCATGTATTCGCTGACGAGCTGATACCACTTGGCGTGGGAATCGCAGATGTGCAGCTGGATGGAGAAGTCCGCCTTGGGGAAGGGCCCCCCGAAATAGTAGCGGTCCAGGTACATGGAGCCCCAGTAGTTGCGCATATAGCCGCACATGTCCCGGGCAAAGCCCCTGGCCTCGGCGGCCTCGGCACACTCCTGGGCGAAGGGGGGGTCGGCGGCGATGGTGGCCCCGTAGGGCTCGCCGCCGAAGTAGGTGTAGTCACCCAGCCCCGAGGCCAGGGTCACGAAACCCTCGGTCCCTCCGGTGACCAGGAGCTTGCCCTGATCGTGGGCGGTGGCCACGTCTTTGTAGTGCTCCAGCCTGAGTTCCTTGGCCTTTTTCCAGCCTTCGATGGGTCTGGTCTCGTATTTGGTTGTAGCCATGTTTCGTCAATCTCCTCGTTTAGGGTGGTTATACCAGCTCTTCCATCCGGAGCATCTCCAGAAAGGCCTCGATGCGGGTCCGGAACTGGCCCATCGGGATGGTGACATCGAATTCCAGGAAGAGGCTGGGGATATCCAGCTTCTCCTTGAACAGGTCCATCAGGGGCGGGATGTCGAACTCATGGGGATCGCAGAATTTCTGCTGGATCATGAGGGCCCCCTGCACCCGGTAGTCCCGGGCCAGCTGAAGGATATGGGGCCAGCGCAGCCTTTTCTCCAGGTCCTTCTCGGGACAGGGCGGCTTGGACAGGTAGCGGTCGGCCAGGGCGCCGAGCCGGTCCTGCTGCGGAAGGACTTCGTTCCAGAAGTACCTGGTCCCGGTGCAGTGGTCGTCCACCACCACCGTGGCCCCCATGGACTCGGTGAGCCTCAACATCTCGGTATCGTCATCCTCGCTGCCCACCAGGATCAGCCGGATCCCCCCCTCCCCGTCCCGGGGCCTCTGGGGCAGCCCCGCCAGAGCCTCCTCCAGGAGCCGGTTATGCTCCCTCTTGTCGGTGAACTGGCTGGTGATGACCATCTCCATCGCCTCGGCCCCACCGATGGCGGGGTTGTCCTCTTTTCTCGACTCATATATCCGGTGCAGGAGCCGGCGGTTGGTATTATATACCTCTATGGCCTCGTCCAGTGCCTGGTCGGTGATCTCCTTACCCGTCCAGTCCTCCAGCGACCTCTTGAAGTGGCCCAGCTCCCCGGTCAGAAAGGTTTTGGCAAAGGGGCTGTGGACCTTGGCCGGCATGTTTATATGGTAGCCGTAGGCCTGGGTGACGTGGATGTGCCAGCTCTCGAAGGCCTGGCGGATGTGGATGCAGGTGTTGGCCATGGCCACCCCGTCCACATATTCATAGCGCCCCAGCAGCCCCTGGGCCAGGCAGTCCCGGCAGAAGGGGCAGTACATGCCGTAGATGTGGCGCTCGGTGACGTCCTGGGGCTCGTGGCTTCCCAGGATGCGCACCGGAAGCACCCCGGCGGCATAGACCAGCTCCTCCGGGACGTAGGTGCAGAAATACCCCAGGACCTTGCCTCCGGTCCTGGCTTTCCAGTCCCGGGCATATTGGTGCCGGTTGGCGCTTAGCTCTTGAAATTCACCCAT